>CAZZPX010000014.1:0-17297 GCA_964655955.1 uncultured Phycisphaerales bacterium
CGCACTACAAGGACCGAACCGAGCAGATTCTGCTGGTGATCTACTCGCTCTGCTCGATGCCCTATCGTCTGCTCATCATCACCGGCATCATCGTGGCGGTGACGTACCAATACCCGGTGGTGGGGATCGTGCTGGCGGTGCTGGGGCTCATCATGTGGGTCGCTTTCCCCATCGGCAAGGGCATTACCTTCCTGCTCACCTCGCCGATCCTGCACCAGGTCCGCCCGCGCGCGGTCCTGATTTCCGGCGGGTTCGCCCTGGCGGTAGTTCTGCTGTTCGGCGTGATCCCCTGGCCGGCGCATTCCTACGCGGACGGCATCATCGAGCCGCGCCAGCGCGTCGTCCTGCGGGCGGCGGAAGCGGGGTTCGTCGAGCGCGTGCTCGCCGAGCCGGGCGCCGCCGTGCAGGCCGGTGAGCCGGTCGTCGTCTTGCGCAACGAGCAGCGTCAGGCGGAGTTGGCCGAGGCACAGGCGTCGTTTCGCATCGAAGAGGTTCGCCTGGACCTCGCCAAGTCGCAAAGCGAGGTCGAGCACAAGATCGCTGAGCAGCAATACGAAGCCGCTCGCCGCACCCTCGAGGCGGCCGACCAGCATGCGCAGCGTCTGACCATCGCCGCCCCGGTGACCGGGCAACTCGTCGCGCCCGACCTGACCAGCCTGGAGGGTTCGTTCGTCGACGCCGGCAAGGCGATCGGCCGCGTCTCCACGCTCGACGACCTGGTCATCCGCGCCACCGTCGATCAGCACCAGTACGACTGGCTCTTCGTGGGACGGGGCGGAGCGCCGGCGGCGAAGATCCGCATCCGCGGCCAGGCCGGCAAGGAGATCCCCGCAACCATTCAGCGATTCAATCCGGCGGGCAAGCGGGAGTTGCTCGCGCCGCAGCTTTCGACGACGGCGGGCGGGGCCGTGACCATGGATCCGACCAGCGAGAACCAGCAGCGCACGCTGCGGCCGCAGTACATCATCACGCTCAAGGCGGAGGAAGCGGCGGCGCGCGACGCTGTGCTCGTCCCGGGCGCCCGGGTGCGCGTGCAGTTCACCAACGGCAGCGAGCCGCTCGCCTTCGGCTGGTCCCGCCGCATCTACCAAGCCTTCCTGCAGAAGTTCCCCTGGTGAGTCGTTGAGTCTTGCATCGCTGCCAACCCGGGAAACGCTCGAGTTCGAGGTCAGCACCGGCCGCGGCAAGACGCAGCGCCTCTGGCAGCCGATGTCGTATCGCCCGCATCGCCGGCGCCTGCCGGACGGCGCGGACAAGCTCGGCATGTGGCTGCTGGGGGCGGCGCATCGGCGGCTCCTGAGCAAGCGCAAGCTGCGCATCGTCGCCGAGGAGGTGGTGCGGCTCAGCGACACCATGCGCACGCTCTCGGAGCGCAATTTCGATCGGCGCATCGAGGCGGCGCGCGACGCCATCGTGCGCGGCAAACACACACGCGAAGCCCTGGTGAGCGCCTTCGCGGTCGTGCGCGAGGCGACGCGACGCGAGATCGGGCTGTCGCTCTATCCCGTGCAGGTGATGGGCGGCTGGGCCATGACGCAGAACTGCTGCGTGGAGATGGCGACGGGTGAAGGCAAGACGATCACCGCCTGCCTCACCGCAGCCGTCATGGGCTGGAACCGCCGCGGCGTGCACGTGGTCACGGTGAACGACTACCTTGCCCGTCGCGACGCCCAGATCACGCGCCCGATCTACGAGCGCCTGGGCATGACGGTCGGCGCGTTGCAGGACGGCACGCCGCCGCCCGAGCGCAAGGAGATCTACGCCGGCGACGTGGTCTACGGTGCGGACAAGCAGTTCATCTTCGACTATCTGCGGGATCGGCTGGTGTCGCCGCTCCAGCCGCGCGTGTCGGGGCTGCTGCTCGAGGAACTGACGGACACGCAGGGCGGCGAGGGGGCGCACCTGTGGACCAATCGCGTCGTGCAGCGCGGCTTGTACGCTGCCATCATCGACGAGGCCGACAGCGTCCTCATCGACGAAGGCACGACGCCGGCAATCATCGGCGTGGACATGCACGAGAAGAACGCCTCCGGCGAGCACTACAGCATGGCTGCGGATGTGGCGCGGCATCTGTCGCCCGGCAAGGACTTCGAGGTCGACTGGCAGCGGCGGCGCGTCGAGATGACCGAAGCCGGCAAGGCGCAACTGGAGGCGATGTCGGATCGACTCCCCGCCTTCTGGGCGGGCCCGCGGCGGCGCGAAGAACTCGTCACCCAGGCGCTGACCGCACTGCATCTCTACCTGCGCGACGATCACTACATCGTTCGCAACGACGACGTGCACATCGTCGACGTGCAGACGGGGCGCGTGCTCGAGGGTCGCCAGTGGCAGCACGGCCTGCATCAGGCCGTCCAAGCCAAGGAGGGGCTCGAGGTCACCACCGGCAGGCAGACCATGGCGCGCATCGGCTACGCCCGCTTCTTCCAGCTCTACCAGCGCCTCGCCGGCATGACGGGCACGGCCTGGGAAGTGCGCAGCGAACTGTGGTCGAGCTACCAGATGAAGGTCGTCCGCATCCCCACGAACAGGCCCGTCGTCCGCACGCAGGCCCCCGACAAGGTCTATAAAACCGTCGATGAGAAACTTCAGGCTGCGGCGCAGCGCGTAGCCGAGCACCACGGGCAGAAGCGCCCGGTCCTCTTGGGCACGCGCGCCATCGAGACGTCGGAGAAGCTCAGCGCCTATCTGAACGACATGGGCGTCGAGCATGTCATTCTCAATGCCCATCACGAAGAGCAGGAGGCGCACATCGTCGCCGAGGCCGGCAAGCCCGGCGTCGTCACCGTCGCCACCAACATGGCCGGCAGGGGCACCGACATCAAGCCCGAGCAGAAGGTCATCAAGCAGGGCGGCCTCGTCGTCATACTCACAGAACGCCACGAAGAGGAGCGCGTGGATCGCCAGTTCTTCGGCCGCACGGGGCGCCAGGGCGATCCGGGCCACGTCGAGGTGTTTGTGAGCCTCGAGGATTCGCTCATTCGCACGCACGGCTACACGCCGCTGGTGCGGCTGCTCAAAGTGCATCCGGGATTGAGCCGGTTCGGCGGCTTCAAGCTGCTCTGGCGCTGGACGCAGAATCGCGCCTCGAAGAAGTCACGCATCGTGCGCGACAGCGTCTCGCGCCAGGACGCCTGGATCGACCGTTCGCTGCACCACGCCACGCGATAGACGCTGAGCAAGCCGCGACCGTCAGGGAGCGGTCTTGCCGATCACGCCGGGCGCTTGCGCGAGGTCACGATTGCCGACCGCACCAACCCCGCCCTTACGGCTGGGGCTCGTTCTGGGAGGCGCCCGTCACTTCCCACTCGCTCGAATCCGGTGCGTCGCCTTCGCGATTCACCTGTACGACTGACACGATGAGGTTCACGGCAAGCTGCAGGACGAGCAGCGCGTCGAGCACGATCGCGGCCACGAGCAGCGTCATCCGTGCCGCCTCCACATCGGCAGCGCTCACGAAGATCATGGCGATGCCGAAGAGCGCCAGCAGCACCTTGAATTCCGTCGGCCCGAAGCGGGCCAGTGTGAACTCGCCGATCATCTTCGCCTTGATGTTGACGAGCACCGCGGTTGCGAAGATGGCGATGACGCCGATCGTGCCCAGCCACCACACGCCGCAGCCGAGGCCGAGGCCGACGAACCAATAGGAGAAGGACAAGGGATCGGTGAAGTGGTCGAGCAGTTCCCCGCCGTTTCGGCACTGCTTGCTCGCCCGCGCATGCGTGCCGTCGACCATGTCGGCGAGGTGATTGCCCAGGACGCCGACGCAGATGAGCAGCCCGCTCCACCAGAACTGAGCCGCAAAGGCGAATCCGACCGCCGCCGCGATGGCGAGCAGGTGCCCCACCGCGATGATTCCCTCCGGCGGAAACCAACGCGGCACGTGTAACGCCCGGTACAGCGGCTGCACCAGCGGCACCAGGTACGGGTCGAGCAAACTATGAGAGACGCGCTTGCTCATTCGCCTGTCGTCTCCGGCGGCGGCAGCGCAAAGGGCCCAAGGGGCATCTTCTCTACACACGAGGTGTCGAGACTGTCAACATCCGCAACGTCGAGAAAGGCCTGCACGATGCCGTCGACGCACGGCCCGCCCACGCCGTGCGCGCCGGGAACAATCACATGCCTGCTGCGCGGAAGCTGCCCGGCAAGCACCTCGCCCCACATCGGCGGCGTCACGGGATCAAGCGTGCCAGACAGAATCAGCGTCGGGACATCCACGCGCACGGGCTCTGCGAAGTCGTCCGGCAGGAGCGACCTCGGCCACCCCTCGCACGCCTGCATCTGCCGCAGCACGCGACCGGAGCCGGTGAACGTGCCCGCCGTCAACAGACCAACCAGTTCCGGATCGATGCGCGCGACGTCTTCGCTGCATGTCACGCACATGAGCATGCCGAAGGCGATCGAGTTGCGCAGGCCCCGGTTCCGCTCCAGCGCCGCTTGCGCGAACTCGTCGAGGCGACCCTCATGCGCCTGTTGCACGAACCGCGGCACCTGTCGGCTGTCGCGATACATGATCGTGCGCAGCCCCTCCGTAAACCCTTCGCGCATCAGCTCCGCCGGCACCGCCTCGCCCGTCTCCGGGTGGCGCAACGTCACCTGGGCCGGCTTCTCGTCGAGCCGCGCCAGGACCGCCTCCAGCTTGCTCCCCAGGTCGCCGTACGCCGAGGCGCACTGGGGGTCGGCGGCACACTGGGCGAAGATCTCTTCAATCGCGCTCTGGGCCCCGGCAGCGTGGTAGAGCGGATTGAGAAACTCCAGCGGCGCCACGCCGTTGAGAATCGCACAGCGCACCGTCTCGGGGTGGCGGCGCATGTATATGAGCGCTGCCCGCGTGCCGTATGACCCGCCCATGAGATTGATCCTGTCGTAGCCGAGCGCTGCCCGGATCTCGTTGACATCGTCCATGGCGAAGGGCGTGGAGTACATGCGCAGGTCAGCCTCGAGTTCCAGTTCGCGCAGGCAATCCTGAAACGCTGCCGGTTGAATGACTGCACCGATATAGCCGGCGAGTTCACCATCATCGCCAGGCAGATCGCAGTCGAGGCGCAGCGTGCCGCCCGTGCCGCGCTGGCTGATGAGGACGATGTCACGATGTTCGCGCCAGCGCGACGCCGCAAACCCGCCGCGGTTCTGGATCGCATTGACGCCCGGTCCGCCGGCGAGGAAGAAGAGCGGATCCGGCTCGACATCTTCGCTGCGCGCGGGAAGCACGAGCACCTCGAGCGCGATCTTTCGCCCGGCCCCCTCGGCGCGGTTCTCGTACACCGGGTACAGGCCGTAGAGCACGTCTTCGCCCGTCTGCGAGTCTCGTCGCAATTCCAGAAAGTCGAGCAGCCCGGCAGGCGCGGCCGCAGCGCAGCAGGCGAGCACGCACACACAACTCGAGAGGATGGACAAGGCGAAGTGCATCGAGGCCTCCTCGCTCTTCATCGTAGCGGCTGCGGAGCCGGTGCGATCGGCGGGCGGTCCGGAGGGGGTCATCCGGGGTCCGCCTGACGGGCCGGCGCGCCGTTCTCGCGTGAACTAGGATCCGCACAGCACATCGCATCATCAGGAGCGACGCATGCGCCACCCATCACGACCGGCCCGCCTCACGCTCAAACTGCTGTTTCTCCTGTCGGCCGCCCCGTTAGCGGCCGCGACCGAACTGGATGGCGCAGCCGAGGCGCGCAGCGCCCGCGCTGCCGAGGCGACGCTCATCCATCGCGACGTGTGGGGCGTGCCGCATGTCTCCGCCGACACCGATGCCCATGCGGTGTTCGGTTTCATGTACGCGCGGGCCGAGGATGAGTTCTACGCCATCGAGCGGGCCGTGCTGACGATGACCGGGCGAAGCGCCGCGGCCTACGGGGAGGCGGGCCTGGCAGGCGATATTCTCATCCGCGCGTTCGAGATTCCCCGACGGGCGAGGGAAGGGTTCGACGCTGCCCCCGAGCCGGTGCGCGCTCTCTGCGTCGCCGCCGCCGACGCACTGAACTTCTATCTGGCCAATCACCCGGAGGAAGAGCCGCTGCTGCTCAGTCGCTTCGAGCCGTGGCACTTCGTCGCCTGCGAATACGGCATGCACGTCGGGTACCTGTCGCTGGCCAGGACCGGCATTGAGGGCGCCGACCTGATCAAGAACGCCGACCCGCGCGCGCAGGAACATGCGGACGGCTCCAATGTCTGGGCCATCGCGCCGCAGCGCACGCGCGACGGGCACGCCCTGCTCTACATCAATCCGCACATTCCGCTGCACGAGGTCTACGAAGCGCACGTGCGCAGCGATGAAGGCTGGAACATCTCGGGCGGCGGCGCCTACGGCAGCGGCATCTTCCCCATGTTCGGCTTCACCGACCATCACGGCTGGAGCTTCACCGTCAACTATCCCGACATCGTCGACGTCTATCTCGAGACGTTCGACGATCCGGCCCGGCCGCTTGCTTACCGTTACGACGCCGGGCATCGCGAAGCGGAGGAGTGGACGGAGACGATCGATATCAAGACCGATTCAGGGCTGGCGGAGCGCGAGGTCACGCTGCGGCGGACGCATCACGGGCCGATTCTCGCCGAGCGTGATGGCAGGCATCTCGCGGTGCGCATCGCCGGGCTCGAATGTGCGCCGCCCCTGCTCCAGAAGTACGAGATGAGCAAGGCGAAGAGCTTCGAGGCGTTTAAGCAAGCGGTCGCGCGCCTGGCGATCCCATTTCACAACATCATGTACGCCGACGCCGAGGGGAACATCTGGTATGTCTACAACGCCACCATGCCCCGGCGCGACGCTCGCATCGACTGGACGCAGCCCGTCGACGGCAGCGATCCGGCAACGGAGTGGCGAGGCTACCATTCCCTCGACGAACTACCGCAGATGCTCAATCCGAAGAGCGGCTGGATGCAGAACTGCAACTCCTCGCCCTTTACGACCACCGCGCCGGGCGGAGGCAACCCTGAGCGAGAGACATTCGCAAACTACATCGCGCGCGACGGCGACGACCCGCGGGTGAATATGTCGCATAGCATACTGTCGGCCAACGACGACTTCACCCTCGACGAACTTGCCCGCGTCGCATTTGACACGCATGTCTACGAGGCGGACATCTGGGCGCCGCGACTGGTGCGGGCGTGGGAGCGCCTGAGCAGCGATGGCGAGACGGAATCCAGTGAGGGCGCCTCCGTCGAGACGGCGCAGCCGGCGGAGTCGCAGCACAGCGCGTACAGCGCTGCGCTGCCCGCCGCCGTCGACGCGCTCGCCCGCTGGGATCGCACGCTGGCGCTGGACTGCCCGGTCTCGACGATCTTCATGTTCTGGTACGAGACGAACTACGCGCGCCTCGCCGACGCGCCGGACGACGAGGCGCTCATCGAGTCGCTGGATGCCATCGTCAGCGCCGTGGAGAAGTCGGCCGGCACGTGGCGGGTGCCCTGGGGAAGCGTCAATCGGCATCAGCGCAACGACTTGCGCGTCGGCGAGGCGAACAGCGACGAGCGCCCCAGCCTGCCCATTGCGGGCGGGCACGGCCTGGCGGGCGTCAGCTTCACCTATCTCGCCCGCCTCGCGCCAAGATCATCGAAGCGCTACGGCTACCACGGACACTCCTACGTCGCCGTCGTCGAGTTCGGCGACACGGTTGAAGCGCGCACCATCGTTCCCTTCGGCAACAGTCGGCATCCTGATTCGCCGCACTACTTCGATCAGGGGTCGCTCTACGCCGCGGGGAGGTTCAAGCCGGCCTGGTTTGCGCCCGCCGCAATCGAGGCGCACCTCGAGCGAACCTACCACCCGGGGGAATGACCACGAAAAACAGGGGCAGGCGTCGGGCCTGCCCCTGGAGGGTGAGGTTGGATCTTATCGCGTTGCCGCTCAGGTGCTGCGCAGCGCGAAATCGAGCTGGTTGAGGCTGTTCGCCGACCCGAGGAGGAACTCGCCCGGATCCAGTTGCAGCGCTTCGCTGGGCTGGGCGGGGTCGGGCTCCCAGGTGAGCAGGCGATCGGCCCAGGCCCAGGGGAAGTGCTCGACCATGATGGCGTCGTCGCTGAGGCCGTTGGGCGGCTGCGGCGCCTGGTCCGGATTGGCATAGTCCGCCGCGACGAAATCGAGTTCGCGCAGCCCGAACGTCTCGCCCAGTTCCTTGGCGATGCTGTTGGCCAGGGCGGTGGCGAGCTGATCCTCGAGCCCGAGCATGAGGGGCACGGGTTCGATGGCGCCGTCGACGGTCGTCGAGTAGACGGTCGAGAACTTGTGCAGGAACATCACAACTTCCTGGTTGTGATTGAGGTTGTAGACGTCCACGCCGTCGTTGAAACCGTACTCCGTCGGATCGCGGAACGCATCCGGCGTAATGGAGGAGGTGAGGAAGACGGTGGTGAAGTCCTGTCCCTCGAAGGCAGCGGAACTGGTGGCGAAGTTGACGATGAAGGGCGAGAAGATGGTGTCGAGCTTGTCGACGAGCAGGTTGAGAACGACGCTCTCCTGCCCTTCCATGCCCAAAGCGCTGAGGTTATAGCCGGCAAGTTCCGTCACGCCGTACGCTTCCAGCCAGTTGACGAACCCGCCGCCCGTCTCGATGACGACGTTCTGGCCGTAGCGTTGCGGCGTCAGGCCGTTGCCTTCGGTCACGGTGACCTGCAGGCGGTAGTCGGACTGCTGGTTGCCCTGCACCATGATGGCATAGACGCGATCGGAGCTGGGCGTGCCGGGCGCCTGACCGGGGTCGCCGGGCAGAACGAGCGTATAGGAGAAGTCCGAATCGCCGGTGAGGCGGTCGCCGTGGCGATTGATCGTGGGAGCAGCGACGAGTTCGGCGTCGCCGAAGCTGCTCGCCGCGCTCACGTCGAAGAGCGCGAGTTCCACGCCGGGTGAGTCGAAGAGCGGGCTGGCGCTCTGGCCGGTCGCCGACGACTCGAGGTCGGCGCCGAGTTCGGAGAGCAGCAGCGAGATGTCGACGACCGAGCCGGCGGGAAGCGGCTCGCCGTTGTTGAGCAGGTAAACGTCGGCGTCGTGGAGCGTCTCGTTGGGCACGCCGCGGTTGCCGGCGAAGCCGATCGCCCCGTCCACCGTGACAGTGCCGTCCGCGGTGTTGAGCTTGTTGCCAATCAGCTCAGGCGGGCCGAAGGGCTGCTCGTCGAGGAAGCCGGTGTCGCCATCGCGGAAGTGGAGGATCTCCAGTTGGTACCTGCCGGTGTCGCCGACGCCGGGGTCGTCAAGGAAGAAGTTGTAGTTGATGACGCCGTGACTGACGAAGGGAATCGGCGGCAGGTTCGGCGTGAGATTGCCGACATCGACGGAAAGGACGGTGAGGTAGTACGTGCCGTCCGCCTGGATGACGATGCCATTCTCCAGGTCGCCGACGCCGGCCGAGCGGAAGCCCAGTTCGCCCGTGTCGACGCGGGCGCTGTAGTCCCAGGTGGAGAGCGACTCGACGGGAAGCAGGTCATTGGACTCGACGGTGTCGATCGGGTAGTCGTTCGCATCGCGCAGGGTGATGCTGAAGAGCCCCTCGGCCATGGTCTGCCGCACGCGAATCACGTCGCCCGCCTGCGCGCTGATGGCGTAGACGTCGGCGTCAAGGCGGCCCGGATTCACGATCACATCCTGATCCGGGTGGTTGCCGATGATGCCGTTGAGTCTGGTCACTTCATTGATCGGCACGATGTCGTTGGTGGTGACGTTGGGGGCAGCATAGAGGGTGGCGAAGAAGTCATCGGTGGGATCGATCGGCGTCTGGTTGACGTCAATGGAGACGATCGACTGCGAGCGCCGATCGCCCACGTCGCCGACGAGCACGCCGCGCTCAAAGTCCGGCTCGCTCGCGTCGCCGTCGCTGATGCCGTCGTTGTCGCCGTCAAGTGTTCCCCGGCCGGTCCGGCTGACCAGGCCGCCCGCGTTCGGGTCGGCCTCGATGGTGATGGTGTAGACGCCGGGCGGGCGTTCATCAACGTCGCCCTGGTCGAGCGGGCTGACGGACTGGCCGACGTGCGCCGCGAAGGCCACGACGATTGTCATCGTCGCCTCGTCGTAGCTCAGCGTGTAGTCCACACCCTCGACCAGCAGGCTGGGATCGGCGCTGGTGCTGCTGATGGTGATGGCGGAGGACATGGTCGCCGTATTGATGTGCTGATCGAAGGAGATGAACGTGGTGTAGGAGTCGCCGTCCAGCGTCGTCTCGATGTTGGTGACGCGCAGGGGCAGGACGCTGGTGTTGACCTCGTCGACGTGGAAGTTGAGCTTGCCGCCGGTCTGGTTGCCGGCGACGCGGACGGGCGAGATCTCGCCGGTCGCCATCACGCCATAGGTCTCAGTGCCCAGGTTGCTGCCGACCTGCGAGCCGGCGATGGTGACGGGGCCAATGGTGGAGATACCGGGGGCGTAGGTGTCGTCGCTGGTGCCGAAGAACCCATCGGGTCCGCGGGAGATGCCGGCGATGACATTGCCGCGGGTGAAGTTCCCGCCGATGTTCACCGAGTGGATATTGCCGTTGGAGAGGATGTCGTTGCCGTTGAAGGCTCCATCGGTGCCGACGTCCAGACCCGCGGCGAAGCTCAGGCCGTTGGAGTTGCCGTTGACGCGCATCGGTCCGAGGTTGTCGCCGGCGGAGACGATGCCGCCGTTGGCGCTGTTGGCGTTGAAGCGGTGGATGTCGCCGCCGGCCCGGGCCGCGCCCTGGAAGCTGTTGGCGATGATGCTGGCGATGTCCTCGTTGACGCTGAGGATGCCGGACCAGATGCCGCCGGCCGAGATCGAGCCGAACTCGTCCGCGAAGATCGACCCGCCGAAGCCGTTGAGGATGGTCGCGTTGTCGATCTTGCGCGCAGCGAGGATGCCGCCTTCGAAGGTGCGCAGCTGCACGGTCTTGACCTGCTCGGAGAAGTCGAGCGCGTCGGTCGTGTTCACATCGAGCGCCGTGAAGCTGTCGACATTGCCGTCGAAGAACACGGCGGTGGAGTCGGTGAAGTCGCCGTCCCAGGCGATCGTGCCGTACGACTCGTCCTCCGCGCCGACGATGGCGAAGTCGGGATCCATCGCCAGGTGCGCGTAGCCGGTGCGATCCTCCTCTCCCGTCACCAGCAGCACGCCGCTGACGGCCAGGTGGCTGCGGGTCGCTTCCGAGCCGTAGAGATTCAGCGACAACAGGCGGTCGTCGCCGGAGAAGCCGGGCTGGCCGACATCGGTGAAGGTCGGCTCAACGAAGCCGGCGCCGCTGTACGCCACGGTCAGGACCAGCGTTCCGGGCAGGCCGGTCGTGGGATCGGTGACCGCGAAGACGTAGTTGCGCGAGGCACCGGCCTGAATCGCGTTTGCCGACGGATCCGGATCGGTCGGCCTGAACACGTTCTGGTTGTTGAAGCCGGCGACCTGCGGCGCGAAGGTGTCGGCACGGATGACGGAGTTAGTAATGACGCCGCCCGCGCTGAGCTTGTGGATGCTGGAGAGGCCGTCCGCGACCGAGTCGTCGCCGCTGCCGATGACGGGGTCGGCAATGCGGTCCGGGCCGACGTCCCAGCCGGCGAGCACTTTCACGCCGGTGGATCCGCCGCGCAGCATGAGATCGTTAATGTCGCCGCTGCTGATGAGGTCGTCGCCGCCGCCGAGCAGGCCGTCCGCGCCCAGCGCGTCGAGTCCGGCGACGAAGTTGACGTCGGTGCTCAGTCCGCCGACCGTCGCCCGGTCGATGAGTTCACCGGCGCCGATGGTGGAGTCGGTGAGACTCGAGCGGGCGTTGAAGGAACTGATCGCGTTGCCCGCGAGCACCATCGTGTCGTTGACGGCGTCGAAGAATGAGGTGTTCTGCAGCGTCTGATCGCTGATGATCAAGGCGCCGTCGGTGACGCCGCGGACGAAGAAGCGACTGATGTCCTCGTTGGCGTAGGCATAACCGCGGAAAGCGCCGCGGATGTCGACGAAGTCCATGCCGCCGTCGTACGCGATGAGGCGCGAGGCGTCGCCCACGTCCTTGCGGAACTGCAGTCGGCCCATGCCGCCCGCTTGCGACTCGATGGTGGCGTTGAAATCGCCCTGCGAGAGCAGTCGGTTGACCGTTCCCGCGAAGACGTACGAGGCCGTCGACGGGGACATGGCGTCTCCGTCGCGCGTCACCACATCGCCGATCCGGATGATTCCGGTCTGGGCGCCCTGCACGCGGATCTCGGTGTAGATCTGGCCGCCGGCGCGGATCTGGCCCAGGTCGCGCGTGGCGACGATGAATTCGGGCCCGGCGCCTGCGGGAATCAGATCCGGATCCGTGCCCAGGTTCTCCCGCGCCCGCAGCATGACGATGTCGCCGTCAACATCGTACGAGCCGCGGATGTCTCGCCCGGCGCTGACCAGGCGCAGGTCCGCCTCGCCTTCGCCGAACGTCGTGAGTTGCACGTAAACGTCGCCCTGCCGCGCCTGCAGCTTCTGCACGGGGCCGGCGGAGACGATCTCGACGTTGTAGAGGCGCTCCTTGGCCTGAATCTGGCCGATCTCGCCGTCCGTGCCGTCGGAACGGATGAGCGTGTTGTAGATCTCGCCGCGCTGGGCATCGACGCGATCGATCGCCCCGGCGGTCTCGATCGTGGTGGCGCGAATGGACTCGCGAGCGCGGATCCGATCCAGATCGCCCGCCAGGATATCGCTGGCGAGCAGATCGCCCTTGGCATCCAGGCGCAGGAACGTCGCGTCGACGCCGATGTCCGCGCGAACGATGTCGTACGCCTGCAAGCGCTCCAGATCCCCCGCGATGTCCAGGACCAGATCCGTCATGCTCCCCTGGCCACGGGTCATGATCTGGGAGACATTGCGACCGGCCGTGATGAAGTTCGAATACTTGATCGTGTCCTGAATGGTCCAGGAATCCAGCGGGTTCGCCGGATCGGGGTCGAAGTAGGTGATCAGTTCGAAGGGGTTGTGCGGTGACTCGTCGACTCGACCGTTGACCAGCGAATTCACGTACTCGTCGGCCCGGATGCGGTCGATGTCGTCCTCAACTTCGAGCACGTTGGCGTCCCAGGCGCCGCCGACGATGTCGATGCGGCCGATGTTCGTGCCGCGAATCTGCGTGCCGAAGATGTCGGCGTTGCGCACCTGCACGCGGTCGACGCTACCGGTGAAGACGAGGGTCGGCCCGACGAGCGGATTGACGAACCAGTTGCTGAGGAACGTGCCGCCGATGTTGGCGCCGATCATCGCAGCGCCGTTTCGCAGGTCGATGCGGTCGATGGCGGTGCCGCCGGCTGACGACAACACCACGCCGCGGATGTCGTGGCCGACGCCGCTGCCGGTGAGTCGATCGATGACGCCGTCCGCGAAGATGCCCGCCCGCGCCAGGTGCGACTCGCCCGGCTCGACGAGGCCCGAGCCGATGTCGATGCGGCTCATGTTCTGGGCGATGATCGAGCCGATGATGCCGTCGAAGCCGTCCGGCTCGACGCGATTGTCGCTGTTGGGCTCCAAGAGGAAGAGATCGCCGAGATGCACGATGACGTCGCCCACGGCGCCGGCGACCTCCACTCGGTCAAGGCTGCCGGTTCGCACGATCAAGCCGTCCAGCCAGTAGTCGAGGGGCGCGACGTTGTCCATGTCGCCCGTGTCGCGTGTGTACATCAGGCCGGCGACGACGTCCGTGTTGCCGGGGTCATCCTGCAGGCCGAGCCAGGGGCTGAGGCGGTCGCGGCCGACGTTGCTGGTCTGGGTCCGGCCGAGGTCGCCGCCCTCGATGCGCAGCCGGCCCAAGCCGATTGCGTCGATGGCGACGATGTCGCCGCCGGGCGTCTCATTGCGAATCTCCCCGAGCGGCACCGCATCGTCCGTTTCCTGGTCCCCTTCGCCCGCGAAGACTTCCATCCGGTAGACATCGAGTTCACCGCGGCCGCGGAGCAGCACCCGGCTGTTTTCCGAGGCGCTGTTGACGCGAATGCGGCCGACCGACGCGACGGAGTCCCTGCGCTCGTTCTCGACGACGAGCTGCTCGCCGTCGCCAAGCAGCGCGTCGATGCGCGAGACTGCGACGCCTTCCGAGCCGTCGACCTCGATGAAGTAGACGCGCGCCTGTGTGGTCTCACCGCCTCCCACGAGACGGATGGTGATGTCGGCGCCTGAGTCGTCGGTGAAGGTGACGGTGGGATTCAAGGGCGAGAGGACGCGTGAATACGCGCCGGGCACGCCGTCACGCAGCGAGTTGGGAATGTCGACGAAGCGCACGTCGCTGCCCGTGCCGGTGCGGATGAGCGGGTTCTCGACGAGCAGGCCGCGCAGAGGCGTGGCGATCGTGTCTTCGTCAAGGATCTGGGGCTCGGTCTCGGGCTCCGGACCTCTGGTGTAAGCCTCGACGATCAACTGATCGAACATGCTGTGATCGCCGATGATGAAGTACGCGTTCGCGCCGTAGAGATGCTCGCCGATGATGATGGTGCCGATGCTGCCGGTGACGGAGACGCCGCCGCTGAGTGGGGCCGGTCCCGTGAGGCCGCCGCCGAAGATGAGCTTGGGCGCACCGTCGTCGACATCATCCGTTTCAGCGGCGAAGCTCCCCACCAGGTTCATGTAGGAGAGGCCCGTGGCCTGGATAAAGGAGTTCCACCAGTCGCCGCGGTTCTCGTCGTTCTGCTCCTGCAGGAAGGGCGAGTAGCCGACGTGGACCGCCCCGATGAAACCGGCTGCGTTGAAGGTGATGCCCGCCACGTCGCCGCCGGCCGTGATGCCGTAGATGTTGCCCGCGGAGGTCACGCCGTCGTTGCCGATTCCGGGCGCGCCGCCGTACTTGGCGCTCATCATCGATCCCATGTCCTCGGGATCTTCGCTGTCAAGCCCGACATGCGAGCCGCCCTCCGGCTCGGCGATGGCCTGGCCCGAGGTGATGTAACCGATGCTGCCACCGTTCGTCTTGATCGCGCCGCTGCCCAGCATGATCATGGCGGTGCCCGTGCGCACCTGGCCCAGTGTCACCGGGGCGAGCCCCTGCAACTGGATGGTGTACGGCGCGGAGGTGATGTTCGAACTCGCGGCGACCTTGAGGAAGAAAACGCCGTTGTACGGCGCGGTGAAGTCGAAGTTGAGTCGCCCCCCCTCCAGCGTGGCCAGCACGTTGCCTTCGCGGTCCTCGACCCAGATGGAGGGTTGGCCGCCGGTAATCTGCTCCTCATTGGTGAGCAGTTCGTTGTAGTAGCCGATGCTGACGACGTTGCCGCCTTCCGCGGCGAAGGCGTAATAGTCGGTGAGGTCGCCCGCCGTGTCGTCGAGCCAGCCCGCGACCTCCACCGCCGTGGTCACGCCGCCCAGGAACTGGGCGGTGCCCGACACGTCGTTGCGCAGGAGCTGCGCCGAGTCGGTGTAGAGTGTCATGCCGCGCTGCGAGGGATCACCGGCGATCGGATCGCCGTGGTGCAGACCGAGCGCATTGAAAGCGCCCTGCCGCGCCATGCCCGGCGCGCGATGGTAGCTGTAGACGTTCGGGTTGTAGATGCGCGTCGCCCCGGTCACCGGATCGATCACGATCTCGAACGTCGATCCGGTCGGATGCACCGACTCCGCTTCGGAGATGCGCAGCGGATCGATCGGCGGCCTCTCCTCCGTGTCCGACAGTTCGCCGAGCACGGTCACCTGCGAATAGAGCGCCCGGCCGACGTACAGGTCGCGCAGGCTGCGCCCCACCTGGATGATGTTGCTGGTGCTGCCGAAGAGATAGTCGTCGGCGTTCTCCTTCTGCTCCTGCGGGGTGTCGCCGGGATCGCCGTCGCGATACCCCGAGTTGGTCGCGATGTTGATCAGGCCCGCGTCGCCGCTGATGAGCAGGTCGCCCGCCAGGAAGCCGCAGGAGAAGGTGTCGATGCTGCCGTCGATGATGTTGCGGCCGTAGACGTGCCCGTCGATGACGATGCGATCGACCGACTGGCCGTTGCGGGCCTTGATGCCTTGCGCCGGAGCAGTGTACGTCGCGGGGTAGTCCACGTAGAACTCGTCCGCGTCAACCGTGAAGGGTCGCAGCGACGGCGCGCCGATGCGGATCGCGCCGGAGTGCTGCAGATCCTCGAGGTTCTCCGGTCCCTCCTCGATGGTGAGCGGATCCCACATCTCGAACAGGGCCTGGCCCTGGAGTTGGTACGCATCCGTCGCGGTCAGGGCGGCGTTGATGGTGCCGGCCGTGATCGTCAGGCGTGTGTTGGCATCGGCGCCGGTAAACTCGATCGACCCGATGCCGTAGTTGTATCTCGGGATCCGGTCGGGCTCGCCTTCGATCTGCCAGAGCACCTGCACGTTGCGCGGGACGGCGGGATCCTCGCCCAGCAGCCAGTACGGGGAACCGTCGTCATCGCGCGTGACGATGAGATCCGGCACCTGGATCTCCTGATCCAGCAGCGGCGTGCCGAGGGGGGAGATCTCGACGTTCACCACCTGCACGTCGATGTACTCGATCGCCGGCAGGTCCGGCGCCTGAACCAGGAAGTCTTCCTTCGCCGTGGGCACCTCGATGGGAAGATTGAAGACGCGACCGGGACGAATCGTCGTCGGGTCAATCGACAGCAGCGGCGCGTTCAGGAACGGCTGATAGGTGCCGAAGGTGAACCCGTCGTACTCTGACTGCGCGTCATGGAACTGCGTCATCGTGTACGCGCCGCCCCGGGTCGCAGCCAGGTTGAACATGGCGTGATCCGGGTTCGTCACCGCGTTGTACGGATCGACGGAACCCACGATCAGGTCCGGCATCACCAGCGTCGGGCTCAGGCGCAGATCGACGTGCGGATTCATGTCCGCGATTTCGATTGCCGACGGGCCGCGGAAGAAGGGGTCGATCGCCGCCAGATCCTGCGGCCGCACATTCGTCGTCAGCCCCAGCGTGAGGATCGGCGTGGGCTGGTTGGCGAGGAAGCTGTCCTGGAGGAAGTCAGGCGTGGTGCCGTTGGCTGAGTTGCCATCCGAGTCTTCATAGGGCGCCTGGCCGGGGACCATGGGCTGCCTGCCCCAGAAGATGCCGACGCCGCCCGGGATCAGGGTATTGGCGAGCACCGCCCCGCCGCTCGTGGTGACGTCGATGCCGGGATACATGTTGCCGCGCAGCGCCAGCGCGATGTCGAGGAACCCATCGAGATCGATGTCTCCCGCCGCTGCCTCCCAGGGATTGCTGTCGTCGCCGATCGGATCGACCGTCCCGTCACCGTCGATGTCGGCGATGACGTAGTAATAGTCCGGCCGCTGCGTCGACATGACGCGGTTCGGCTCGCGCGAGCCATCGCCGTCGTCGTCGTCGGCGCCAAAGATGTACTGCCCGCCGTCGTTCCGGCCGTAGAAGACCCACACATCATCCGAGCCGGCGTGCGTCACCACCATGTCCGGCGTGGGGTTCTCG
>CAZZPX010000015.1:0-17104 GCA_964655955.1 uncultured Phycisphaerales bacterium
GGCGCGAGCAGGCGGAACTGGTCAAGGAGCGGGCCGAGGCGAGCACGGAGGATCGGCTTATCGATCTGCTGCTGGGCAAGCGCCCCGGCCCGCGGCGCTCCGGCTGGGTGAGCGGCGAGGCGTCCGCGCTGGGATCGAGCAGCGCGGCACTCGAGAAAGAGCCGGGCGAGCAGGAGAACGGTCCGCGCGACGCCTCGCGCGAACTGATGCGCCGCAAGCTGCGAGCCGGCGAACTGGACGACCGCACCATCGAGGTCAGCGTCACCGAGCAGGCGTCACTTCCCATCATGGGCGGCATGGGAGTCGATCAGCTTGACCCGGGCATGCAGGAGATGCTCTCTTCGCTCATGCCCGCCAAGCAGAAGCAGCGCAGCGTCAGCGTCCACGAGGCGCGGCAGATCCTGCTCGAGGAGGAGACCGAGAAGCTGCTCGATCGCGAGAAGGTCACCGAGGAGGCGATCGAGCGCACCGAACAGACCGGTATCATCTGCCTCGACGAGATCGACAAGCTGGCTCTGCCCAGCGAGGGCGGCGGCCGCAGCGGCGCGGATGTGAGCCGGCAGGGCGTGCAACGGGACCTCCTGCCCATCGTCGAGGGATCGTCGGTGACGACGCGCTACGGCGTGGTGCAGACGGATCACATTCTCTTCATTGCAGCGGGTGCGTTTCACAACGTCTCGGTGAGCGATCTCATGCCCGAGCTTCAGGGGCGCTTCCCGATTCGCGTGGAGCTAGCCGGCCTGACCGCAGAGGACTTCAAGCGGATTCTCACCGAGCCGGACAACGCCATTCTCGATCAGCAGAAGGCGCTCTTGAGCGTGGAGGGACTCGCCGTCGAATTCGAGGAGGCGGCGATCGGCGCCATGGCCGAACTGGCCGCGACGGCGAACGCGCAATTGCAAAACATCGGGGCGCGGCGGCTGATGACCATCGTCGAACGCGTCTTCGAGGAGATCAACTTCGACGCCTCGGACCTGGCGGCGCGCGGCGAGACGAACCTCACCGTCACCGAAGCGCTCGTGCGCGAGCGCATCGCGCCGCTGCTCAGGGACAGCGATGTGAGCAAGTTCGTGCTCTGAGCCCGGCGCGACGCGTGGATTTCAGTCCGCATGGGCGCCGGCCTGGATCGATCGTCGGGGTCTGCGAATGATCCTGCGTGGCCCGGCTTGGGCCAAGGTTCCCTGCCCGTCGCGCCGATGGTACTGATGCGCATGAAGCGACCCGCCGCATCCATTCCGTTCCTCTTTGCAGCCCTGGCGGTCTCTGTGCCGGAGGTGTGCGCTGGCGCTGGCGAGCCCGAGGAGCCGCACGAGCCGCGGGTGGTGGGGCCGTGGATCCTGCCGGACTATGCGCCGGCGCTGCGGCCGGTGTTGTCGCGCCGCGTCGTGCGTCGCGGCGCGCACGAGAGCGTACAGATCAACATCGACGCTGCCGGCGACAACATCGTCGGCGACGCGGGCAACGAGCCGAGTCTCATCGTCGATCCCGCCGCCCCCAATCGCATGGTTGTCGGCTGGCGGCAGTTCGACTCGATCGCCAGCAACTTTCCCCAGGCGGCGTACGCCTACAGCGTCGACGGCGGGCGCAGTTGGGCCTTTCCGGGCTCGCTCCTTCCCGGCGTCGCGCGCTCGGATCCGGTGCTCGCGGTGGACTCGGATGGTGCGTTCTATTATTACAGCCTGGCGCACATCAGCGAACCCTTCAATTACTATCTGCACCGATCGTATGATCGCGGCGAGACCTGGTCGCAGGGCGTGTATGCGTTCGGCGACGACAAGGGATGGATCGCCATCGACCGCAGTGGCGGGCCGGGCGACGGCAATATCTATACGCATTGGTCGCTCAGCAATGCGCGCTTCAGCATGTCGCGCGACGGCGGCGACACCTTCACCGAACCGGTGATGCCGCCCATCGGCGTGGGGTGGGGGACGCTGGCGGTCGGCGTCGAGGGCGAACTCTACGTCGTCGGCAGCCGCGCCGGCACGTTCTTCGTCCAGCGCAGCAGCGATGCGCAGCTCGACGTCGATCAGCCGACGTTCGAGATGGTGCGGGAAGTGGGGCTCGCGGGCTCCGAGATCAAGTTCACCGGTCCCAATCCGGGCGGGCTGCTCGGACAGGTGTGGCTGGCGATCGATGCCTCGCCGGAACAGACGCGCGGCAATCTCTATGTCGTGTCGCCGGTGCGGCGCTACGGCTCGGACGATCCCCTCGACATCATGTTCAGCCGCAGCGAGGATCGCGGCGAGACGTGGAGCTTCCCGGTGCGCGTCAATGACGATCCGGAGGGGACGAACGCCTGGCAGTTCTTCGCGGCGCTCTCCGTGGCGCCGACCGGCCGCATCGACATCGTCTGGTACGACACGCGCGCCGGCGGCGCAATCAACATCTCCGAGCTGTATTACAGTTTCTCGCTGGACGCCGGTCGCACCTGGTCTGCTAATGAACCGGTCAGCCCCGCCTTCGACACGCACCTCGGCTGGCCGCAGCAGGAGAAGATCGGGGACTACATTCAGTGCAGTTCCGATGCGCTCGGCGTGAACGTTCTCTATACCGCGACGTTCAACGGCGAACAGGACTTGTATTACCTGCGCATCGGTCCGCGCGACTGTAACGGCAACGGCGTCGCGGACGCCGACGACATCGCCGGCGGACACAGTGACGACTGCAACGAGAACGGCATCCCCGATTCATGCGAACTCGCGGCCGGGGCGGCGACGGACAGCGACGGCGACGGCGTGCTCGACGCCTGTGAAACGGCGTGCCCGGGGGATGTGAACGGCGACGCGGAGGTCGGGCAGGCGGACCTGGGATTGCTGCTTGCGACGTATGAACTGCCGCCGAGCGATCCCCTGTACGACGGGCGCGCGGATTTCGACGGCGACGGAGATGTGGATCAGAGCGACCTGGGTGTGCTGCTTGCCAATTACGGAATGGTGTGCGAGTAGATGATGAGAAGGCGCGGGTTGTCAAGGCGTATGACGACGAAGCCGCGGGCGGCGCGGGGTGTCGCGTGCGCGCTTCTGTTTTCGAGTGTGGCGGCGGCGCAGACGCCGACAGTGCTCGCGCGCAGGTTCGGCAACGTCGAGGCCGATGCGGTCTGGTGGCAGCTTCACGAGGTCGGCCCCGAGGTCGGCGACGTGTGGCTGCTGGGCCGGACGAACGAGAACGATCCGAGCGGCTCGCTCGTGTGGGACACGCGGGAAATCATCCTGCGTGCGGCGGATCTGGCGATCGACGGGCATCCGCTCGATCCGAGCGTTGCCGTGGGCGCGGAAGAGCTGCGCCGCGGCTGGGGCGCGGAGTTGAGCGGGCGCGTCGTCATGCAGGCGGCGCTGCGCTGCGATGACTGCCCGCTCGATGGGGAGGAGGCGGTTCTGCGCGTGCACCGCGACGGCAGTGCCGCGTACGTCTTCAGCGCCTTCGATGAGATGCTGCTCGGGGGCGAACTCGTCAGGCCAAGCGGCGTCGACGACGTACAGGCGACGCGCGCCGGGCGGATCTACGCGGTTCTGCGCATCGTGGGCGGCCTCTCGACGCAGTACGGCTTTGTGCGCACGACCGGCGAGGCGCCGCCGCAGCACGTGGAAGGTCTGCTGCTGCACGGCGATGCGATTCATGCTGGGGACGGTGCGCCAGCCGGCGAGTTCGACGATCTCTTCGTTCCCACGAGCGGCCGCGCCTTTCACCTGTTGCCCTGGAGCGGCGAGACCGTGCTGCTCGGCTGGGTGAACGACGCGTTCGGCCGCTCGCGCCACATACTCCGTAACGGTGTGAGCGTGATGCGGCCGGGGGACACTCTGCACGGCTTGCCCATCGCGGACCTCGTCGCGGTCACGTTGGGTGAGGGCGGCGAACTGTGGTATGCCGGCTTGCTGGCGCAGGGCGGCGATGTGACCGGCAGCGACGATGCGTTCATCGCCTGGAGTGGGCGGATCGCGGTGAGAGAAGGAGATCCATGCCCGGGCCTGACCGGATACACGTTCGGCGGATTTGGGCCGGAGCTTGCGGCCGACCACCATGGCAATGTCGCGTTCATCTGGCAGGCGCGCGACGGCTCGGGCACGGTTCACGACGTGCTGTACTACAACGGGGTGCCGCTGCTCCAGGCGGGTGACCTGCTCGACGTGACCGGCGACGGCATCATCGACGCGGATGATCACGAAGCACGGCTCGTCAGCCTGAGCAACCGAGGCGACCTCATCCTCCGGCGCGACTCGCTGCTGCTGCTGGGCGAGGCGGTCCTGCCGCAGTACGGCCTGCGCGAGGTGCTGGTGCGGCTGTCGCCGCTGCCCGACCTGGACAACCCGTGGGACGAGCGGCCGCCCTGCCCGGGGGATGTGGATGGCGATCGCAGCGTGGGCCAGGCGGACCTCGGGCTGCTGCTCGCCGCCTACGACACGACCGAGTCGAGCCCGGCGTACGACCCGCGGGCCGACTTCGACGCGGACGGCGATGTGGACCAGGCGGACCTGGGTGTCGTCACCGCTGTGTACGAGACTGCCTGTGACGGCTGACTGCTATCGGGCCATCCCAAAGTCATTCTGGTTAGGGGTTTACGCGATACAGCCCGCACGCCCGGCCCAGCGTGTCGGCACGCTGCCCGCAACCGACGCCGTCGCTCAAGCGAATCTTTCCCTGGCCCGATGAGGCCCCTGCGAGGGCCCCGCTTCTCCGGGGCGAATGACCGATGGCGACCACCGCAGTACAAGCATTGAACCCGACACTGACAGGCGAGGCGGATCTGCGCCGCTCGCGCCGCGTGGCCGTCCTGCTGCTAATCACCGTGGCGCTCAGTCTCTTCGATCTGCTCCTGACCCTGAGCTACGCCCGTTCGATCGGGCTCATCGAGGCGAATCCCATCGCCGCCTGGATCATGCGCGAGGGGTCGTCGGCAGCCCTGATCGCCTGGAAGGTGGGTTCGGTGGGCCTCGCCGGCTGCATCATCTTCGCCATTCGCCACCGCAGGGAAGGCGAGTGGGCCGCCTGGGTGTGCGCGGCGATCCTGGCGCTTCTGACCGCGCACTGGCTGAACTTCGGCAGCGAACTGCACACGGTGACCGCTCTCGCCGCGGATCCGTCCAGCATTCCCGCCGACTCTCAGTGGATCGTCATGGTCGACTGAAGCGAGTTGGTTGAGCCGCCCGGGGCCGGTACGCTACGGACGTGATGAGAACCATATTGAGCCTGATCGGGCCGATGCTGGCGGCGCTGCTGCTGGGTGGGTGTGTCGGCGCCAAGGCGCCGCTGCTGCGGCCGGTCGATGTGGCGCTGACCTCGCAGAGCGAGGAGGCGGTGGTGCTGACGTACGGCATCGAGGCGCTGAACGTGGCGGAGACGGATTTGCCGCTCGTCGAGATGCGCTACGACGTGCGGGCCGGAGGCGAGACCGTCTACCGGGGCCGCCACGCGCTGCAGCGGACGATCCCGCGCGACGCCGCGGCCCGTCTCGACATTCCCGTGGTGCTGCCGTTCAGCGAAACGGGGGGCCGGCCGGCGCAGGTGCAGGAATTGGCCGTAAGCGGCACGCTGTACTACATCCGCCCCGGCCAGCTTGCCCAGGCGCTCTTCGACGCAGGGCTGGTCGTGCCGACGACCAATGTCTCCTGGGAGCACGCCCTTGACATGGAGGCGCTCGGGGAACAGCCGCTCACGATCGGCTCGAACGACTGAGCCGGCGCGTGGCTCTGTGGGCGGGGTCCAGCCGAATGTGGCAGCCTATTCGACGTCGCGGTTCGGGGCGGTGAAGCGCCGCTGCAATTCCGCGAGCAGAGCAGCCCACACCGTCTCGACGTCATTGCGGGCGTCGATGAGCAGGTGCTCGTCGGGGCGTTCTTCGACCTGTTGGAGGAAGCCGCGGCGGACGCGGGCGTGGAAGGCGGCTCCCTTGGCCTCCATGCGGTCGAGCAGGGGGTTGAGCCGTGTCGCCGCCGTCGCCTCGTCGACATCGAAGACGATGGTCAGATCGGGCCAGGCGTCCTTCAGCGCGACCTGCCCGACGGTCAAGATGTCCGCGCGGCTGATGCCGCCCGCGGTCCCCTGGTAGGCGAGGGTCGAACTGATGAAGCGGTCGGCGAGGACCAGTTCGCCGCGCTCCAGGGCAGGGCGGATGCGCTGGGCGGCAAGCTGGGCGCGCGAGGCCATGTAGAGCATCATCTCGGTCATGACGTCCATTTCGGTGTTCCGGCGGTCGAGCAGCACGTCGCGGATCTGCTCGCCGATGCTCGTGCCGCCCGGCTCGCGCACCTCGCAGACGAGAAGGCCGCTCTCCTGGCAGAGATGCGCGAAGCGGTGAAACTGGGTGCTCTTGCCCGAGCCGTCCGGCCCGTCAAAGACGAGAAAGCGGCCGCGAAGATGGTTCAGCCAGTCACGCACGCAGGCAGTGTCGTGTGCGGCGGCGCACGTGGCAAGGGGTGCGGAATGGCCCAGGGATCGAAGTGGCGCGGGCGCGGGAACGGGTGCCAGCCGTTTGAGCATTGCGTCCTCAATCACCAGGTGAGCCGCGCTCCGACGAAGCTCCGGCATGAGTGCCGAGCGTGCGCGCGACGAAGTCGCGGGCCTCGGCGTCAGCGGTGAAGACGTCGTCCAGCGTCGTGAGCGGTTTTGCCTCGACGGCGCTCAGCGCTTCGGCGGCGAGGTGCGTGATCTCACCGAAGCGGATGCGCTCGGCGAGGAACGCTTCGACGGCGGCTTCGTTGGCGGCGTTGAAGACCGCGCCGGCGGTCGTACCCGCCGCCTCAAGCACGTCGTAGGCCAACCCCAGCGCCGGGAAGCGCTCGAGATCCGGCGCCGCGAAGTCCAGCCGGCCCGCGCGGGCCAGGTCGAGCCGCGGCGCCAGGCTTGCCGGCCGATCCGGATGCGTCAGCGCGTACTGGATCGGGGCGGTCATGTCGGGTGCGCCGAGCTGCGCGAGCTGCGAGCCGTCGTGGTACTCGACGAGCGAATGCACGATCGACTGGGGATGGATCACCGCGTCGATCTGTGAGCCCGGCAGGCCGAAGAGAAAGTGCCCTTCGATGATCTCCAGCGCCTTGTTGGTGAGCGAGGCGGAATCGACGGTGATCTTGGGTCCCATGTTCCAGGTGGGATGATCGAGAACGCGCCCGGGCGTGGCGCTGCGGAGCTCATCGAGCGTCGCTGTGCGCAGCGGCCCGCCCGAGGCGGTGAGAATGATGCGGCGCACGTGCTGCGTCAGGTCGCAGGGCGGGACGAACTCGCGGGAGACGGGTACGGGCGGCGCGCTCGTGGCCGCTGCTGCGAGCGCCTGCCAGATCGCGGAATGCTCGCTGTCGATGGGGAGGATTCGGGCGCCGGTGCGGCGTGCGGCGGCGACGACGAGCGAACCCGCGGCGACGAGCGTCTCCTTGTTCGCCAGGGCGAGATCGACGCCAAGCTCGAGCGCAGCCAGCGAAGCGCGGATGCCCGCCGCACCCACGATCGCCCCCACGACGAGGTCCAGGCCTGGCTGCGCATCAGCGTCGAAGGAGTTGCAGGCGGCAAGATCGCGCACCAGTGACTCGGCGGCGTGGGGACCGTCGTAGATTGTCAGATCGCGCCGAGCGCCGCGGAAGCGGGCTGCGGCAGCACGATCGCAGAGCGCGACGTGGCGCACGTCGAACCTGGCGACCTGCTCCTCGAGGGCGTCACAGCTCTGGTTGGCTGCCAGGCCGAGCACGCGGAAGCGGTGCCGCGTCGTGCGATTGAGGTGCTCGATGACGCGAAGCGTGCTTACGCCGATCGATCCGGTTGAGCCGAGGACGATCACGCCGCGCGGGGCGCTCGGTGATTTCGCGGTTGCGTGCGAGGATCGGCTCATGCGAAGGCAGCGTACCCGGCAGCGCGGCGGCACGCACGGCGTTCGCGCGCGGGGCGCAGGCGCGCCGCGGCTCGACGACATCCGCCGTCAGTCGCGTCGTCCCTCCGTCCCGTCGCGCCGGCTCATTCCACGCCCACGTCGGTCGGAGGGGTGCCGATCGGCTTCTTGGTGCGGCGGGTCGTCGCGCGGATGCTCTTGCGCTTGGGCAGCTTCTTGCTGCCGGCTGGCGTGAGCTTCTGCACGGATCCGTCGGCGGCGGCAGGTGCGGAGGTCGTGGTCTTCCCAGCGGGCGGCGTCGCCTCGGCGGGCTTGTCCTCCGCCTTCTTCGTCGCGGCCGCGGCAGCGCCCTCGTTCGATTCGGCGGCGGCCTTGGTCTTCTTCTTCCGCCGCGTCTTGCGCTTCGTCTTCTTCTCGGCTGGGGGCTCGGTTTCCGCCTCGTCAGGCGCATCCGCCTGCGACTTCTTCTCAGGCTTGGTCTCGACCTGGGCGGCGGCTGCGGGGGCCTCGTCCTCCGCCTCCGCGGCCTTCTTCGTCGTCTTCTTGCGGCGGCGCGACTTGCGCTTCTTCGGTTCCTCGGCTTCCGCAGCCGCGTCCGGGGCGTCAGCGCCGTCGGCGGGCTGTCCGTGCTCGGCGGCAGCCATCTCCTTCGCCTCGTCGACCGGCGCCGCCTCGGGCGCGGTCACTTCGTCCGCGAGGTCTTCAGCCGACTCGGGGGCATCCGCCGCCTGCGGCTGGGGCGCCTTGTCCCTGGAGGTCCCGGGCTCGGGCTTGCGGTTCTTGCGGCCGCCTCGGCGACCACGCCGGCGACGCCGCTTCTTGGGTCGCTCGTCGTCCTCATCCTCCTGCGAATCTGCTTCCGCTGGAAACTCGGCGGACTGCTGAGGCGAGTCCTCGCCGGTCGTCTCCTGCGGCTGCTCAGGCGTTTGCTCGCCGGACTGCTCCGCTGCCGTCCCCTTCTTGCGCTTGCGCCGACGGCGACGCTTGCGCTTCTTGCCCTGGCCTTCCTCGTCCCCCTGCGGGGCGGCCTGGGCGCCGTGAGCGGTCTTGACTTCTTCCAGAAACTGGGACTTGGCCTGGGCGTGCTCGTCCTCGAGCAGTTGCTCCTGCCCTTCCTCGAGTTCCTCGATCTCGCCGCGGCGCAGGACGGGCAGATCCTCCGGCGGCTGGGGATGCGGCAGATGTTCGAGATTGATGTCCGAGCCGCGATCGTCGTAGGCGTAGTAGTCGACGCGGTCCGGCGCGATGTCCTCGCTGACCCGCACGTGCACCTTCTTGCCGGTGCGCTGTTCGAGCAGGCAGAGGCGATAGCGCTGCTTGGAGAGGATCTCGGAGGCGACCAGACGCGCGACCGACACTTCCACCTGCTGCACGATCTTGAGATCGAGCAGGGCGGCGACGTTGCGCATCATGTCGAGCGCAACCGTCTCGGGGCTCTTGATGTGTCCCGCGCCGTCGCAGTGCGGGCAGACCTTGTGCTGCGAGCTTTGGATCCCGCCGCGCATCCGCTGCCGCGTCATTTCGATGATGCCGAACTGGCTGGTGCGGAGGATCTTGGTGCGGGCGCGATCCTTCTTGAGATGGTCGCGGAAGGCGTTCTCGATCGCCTGCTGGTGCTTGCGCTGGTTCATGTCGATCAGGTCGTTGATGACCAGGCCGCCCAGGTCGCGCAGGCGCAGTTGGCGGGCGATTTCCTTCACCGCCTCCTGGTTCGTCCGGTAGGCGTTGGTCTCAGCGTCGCGGCTGTCGCGGCTTTTGCCGCTGTTGACGTCGATCGCCACCAGCGCCTCGGTCTGTTCGATCACGAGGTAGCCGCCCGAGGGAAGCGGTGCGACCGGGGAGCGGATCTCCGTGATCTGCTGCTCGACGCCGAATGCGTGGAAGAGGGGCGTCTCGCGGTCGTAGTACACCAGCTCCGGCCCGCTGCGCGGTGCGACGACGGCGAGGAAGCGGTCGATCCGCTTGAGCGCCGAAATGTCGTCCACGACGATGCGGTTGATGTCCTTGCTGACCACGTCGCGAATGGTGCGGATGAGCAGGTCGGACTCGGCGTAGAGTTCCTGCGGCTTGCCGCCCGAGCGGTTCTTGCGCCGCTGCATGTCCTTCCACAGCCGCTGCAGAAAGGCCAGGTCGCGCTTGAGTTCCGTCTTGGTCTGTCCCAGGCCGGCCGTGCGCATGATGAAGCCGAAGCCGTCGGGAAGGTCGAGGCCGTCGAGGGCGGAGCGCAGCTCGCGGCGCTGGTCTTCATCCTCGACGCGGCGGGAGACGCCGAGGCGCTCCATGAAAGGCATCATGACGAGGAAGCGGCCGGGGATGGAGATGTAGCTGGTGAGCGTGGGTCCCTTGGTGCCGATGCCGTCCTTGAGCACCTGGACGAGGATCTCCTGTCCGCGTTTGAGAGCCGCCTGAATGGGCGGGCGTTCGCGGCGGGGCGTCTTCTTCCCCACGCGCTCGGTGGTGTCCTTGGTCTCCCCCGGGAAGTACATGGGGTGCAGGTCGGAGATGTGCAGGAAGCCGTTGCGCCCCGTGCCGAAGTCGACGAAGGCCGCCTGGATGGCCGGCTCGACGTTGGTCACCCGTCCGAGGTAGACGTTGCCGACGTGCGACTGGGAACTGGTGCGTTCGGAGTAGAGTTCTTCGAGCTTGCCGTCTTCGACGACGGCGATGCGGCACTCATCGTCCGCCGAGGAGTTGACGAGCATGATCTGGTCGGGCACGCGTGAGTCCTTTGCGCGAGTGGCGAGGCGCCGGGCGAAGGAAGCAGCACGTGCGAACCGCAGCGCACGAGACAGCAGTCCCGCGCTTGCGGGAGGCTGGTTCTGCGGCGGTGTGAGGATGCAGCACGACGCGTGATCCGAGGCCTGGCGGCTGTGTGGATGGAGGGTGCCGGGCGGGCGCCGATTCGCGGGTCGATGACGGTCCCAGAGGCCCGCAACGCGGACGCGAATTCGCCACTGCCGAGCAGCGCCACCCGCGATGCCTCGCCGGGTGTGGGTTGACTGTCAGGACGACGCGGGCGAAACAGGGTCCGGGTCGTCGCCATTTCCAACGGCTCCAGCGGCTCAGCACCGCCTCGGCCGAATCAGGGGCGTCGCCTGTCAGCAGGCGCCTCCTGCCTGGGGACCGCCCGTCAAGGCGATCCACTGCTCTCAATCGTAGGTCGCCGCCCGCCGGTGAGCAATGGCGACCCGTAGTCTGGTGCGGCGCACTCTCAACCGCCCTCAAACTCAAGCGCCTCGGGGGCGACCTCGCGCAGGGCGTTGCGCAGCTGCTTGAGCATGACCGGGGGCGAATCGAACGAGCCGATCTTCCGCGCCAGCCGCTCGCATTGTTCCGTATCGACGCTTCGGATCACCCGCTTGATCTTGGGGATGCTGGTCGGCGTCATCGACAGCGTACGCAAGCCCAGGCCCAGCAGGAGCATGGTGAAGACCGCATCACCCGCGATTTCGCCGCACAGCGAGGTCGGCGTGTTGAAGCGGCGACCCGCCCGTACCGTCTGGCGGATGAGCTGCAGCACGGCCGGCTGGGCGGCGGTGTACAGGTTCGCCACCCGCTCGTTGGTGCGGTCCACCACCAGCGTGTACTGGATCAGGTCGTTGGTGCCGATCGAGAAGAAGTCCGTCTCCTGGGCGAAGATGTTCGACATGAGGGCGGCGGCAGGGGTTTCCACCATCATCCCCACCTGGATGCGATCATTGAACTCGACCCCCTCCGCCTCCAGATCCTCCATCACGTCGCTGAGCACCATCTTCGCCTGACGCAACTCCTGCATGTTGCAGATCAGCGGAAACATGATCCGCACGTCGCCCAGCGCCGAGACCCGCAAGATCGCCCGGAGCTGACGCTTGAAGAGCGGCAGGTTCTGCAGGCAGTAGCGGATCGAGCGGCAGCCCAGGAAGGGATTGCGCTCCGGCTCACGCGCCTGCGCCTGCGTGTACTTGTCCGCTCCGAGATCGAAGGTGCGGATGGTGAGCGGCCGACCCTGAAGCGCCTCGAGCGCCTGTTGATAGACGGCGCACTGCTCTTCCTCGCTGGGTTCGCCGTCGCCGGTCAGGAAGAGGAATTCGGTGCGATAGAGCCCCACGCCCTCGCCGTCGTTGGTGAGAAGCTGGCCGATTTCGTCGGGGAACTCGATGTTGCCGTAGAGCTGGATGCGCACGCCGTCCTGCGTGACTGCGGGAAGCGAGCGCACGTCCTCGAGAGATTCGACGAGGGCGACGTGTCGGGCGCGGAACTGCTCGTACTGCTCCCGCGTCTGCCCATCCGGATCGAGGACGACCACGCCGCGGTCGCCGTCGACGATGACGGACATGCCGTCCCGAGCCAGGCGGGTCAGCCGTTCCAGACCGACGACGGCGGGAATGCCCAGCGCGCGGGCGACGATCGAGGTGTGGCTGGTGCGGCCGCCCGCATCCGTGGCGAAGGCCTTGACGTGCTCGCGACTGAACATCGCCGCCTGCGAGGGGGTGAGATCGTGCGTGACCACGACAACGGCTTCGTTGATCGAGGTGAGGTGGCTGCGGTGCTCTCCCATGAGATGGCGCAGCACGCGGCGCTCCATGTCCCAGATGTCGTCCACCTTGGTGCGGAACGCGTCGGTGGGCATCGCCTGGAAGCGCTCGACCAGTTCTTCAAAGACGAGGCTGGTGGCGTATTCGGCGGTGATCCGCTCCTCGCGAATTCGCTGGCGGATGGGTTTGGTCAGCGTCGGATCCTGGAGCATTCCCAGGTGAAAGCCGAAGACCTCGGCGGTCTCCTTGCCGAGCGTCTCCTCGGCCTGGGCCATCTGCAGGCGCAGTTCATCGGCGGAGGTCTTGAGCGCGTGGTTGAGGCGATCGATCTCGCGCTCGACCTGGTCAGGCGCAACTGTCTTTCGGACAATGCGATAGCCCTCATCCTCGACGAGGAACAACCGCCCGATCACCACGCCGGGGGAGACCGCAATGCCCTTGAGAACGTCCATGCGTGCCCTCAATTGCGCCGTCCGCGCTGCCGGCCTGCTCGGGCCCGGCGCTCGCGGGGATGCCCAGTGTAGCGGCTGAGGGCGCAGCTGCGGCGGGGCGTGCAGGCGGAACCGGCGCTTCTGCCGCAAGCCGCCGCAGCCACAGGTCGGCGCGCCTCGGGCATTGCGAGCGGTCAATTCTTGCTCGCTCGCCCCTCCACCACCTAGGATGCTGGGGGACATCCCCGATTCGGGTCACTGTGTGGGAACCATGACAGGGAGCGACAGCATGGCGACGAAGACGTACAGCCTCAACCACGACATGATCGACAACGGCCAGGCGCAAGCCGCCCAGGCCTACGCCGACAGCTTCGGCAAGCCCGGCTTTCGCGACCCCGAGAAGCTCTACATCGAGCAGAACTACGACGGCTACACGGACGAGAACCAGGAGACGTGGCGGCTGCTCTTCGATCGCCAGATGGAGTACCTCCAGGACAACGCCAGTGAGACCTATCTCAGCGGCGCCAAGGCGATCAACCTGCGGCGGGACCGCATTCCGCCGGTCAAGGACATCAACGCCCGCCTGGGCCCGGCGACGGGATGGCAGTCGCGCCCCGTGCCCGGCTACATCCCCGCCAAGGGGTTCTTCGCCTGTCTCAGCCGCCGCGAGTTTCCGACGACCATCGTGATCCGCCCACTGGAGTCGATCGACTACCTCCCCGAGCCGGACATCTTCCACGACATCTTCGGCCACGTGCCCCTGCACGCGGATCCCGTCTTTGCCGACTTTCTGCAGACCTACGGGCAGGCGGCGCTGAAGACGGACGACGAAACGCACACCGAGCGCCTGGCGCGGCTGTTCTGGTTCACCGTCGAGTTCGGGTTGATCAGCGAAGGCGGGCGCACCAAGCTGTACGGTTCGGGGCTGATCTCCTCGCCCGGCGAGGCGAAGCACGCGCTGACATCGAGCGAGGTGGAGCGCCGGCCTTTCGACCTGGAGACGGTGTGCAACACGAGTTTCGAGATCGATCACTACCAGCCGATTCTCTACGTCCTCGAGTCGTTCGAGCAGTTGCGTGACGCGATGGAGACGTACGCGAATCGCCTGTTGGGCTGATCCGGGCGGCTGCGCGCTGCGGTCCTGGTGGAGGCGACGCCGAGCGCGCTCAGTGCCCCGCCGGGGTATGATCCGCAATCGCAGCAACTGCCGATAGAGTTCAGGGCGACCGCGTGTCGCGGGCGGCTGGCTCAGCCAAAGAGGAGCAGCAGGATGATTCGGCTCACAGCGGTACTGGCGGTTCTCCTGGGTCTCGCGGGCGCGGCCGTGACACACGAGGCGCCCCAGCCCGGTCAGGCGGAACGCTCGAGCGCGAACGAGCCGGGCGCGCAGGAGTCGCAGGAAGAAGCGGACGCGGCGCAGGAGGACGATCCGCAGGATGATCAGCGGTTGCGCGGCCCGACGATCGAGGAGATCCTCGCCGACCTGGAGAAGGAGCGAGGCGCCCGGCCGGTCGGCACCAGCCCCGAGCGCGATCCCGCCGTCAACCAGGTGAACCCCGGCACGGGCTCGCTGCCGTGGCTCGATCCGCAGGCGCGCAGCGCCGGCACGAAGCTGCTGCTCGAAGGCACGTTCATCTTCGAGCGTCGCGGCCGGCTGGCGCGTTCCCAAATGAGCGGCGAATGGTATTTCGTCTTCGATGCCGACGCCCAGGGCTTTTCCGATCCGCCGATGATCATGCTTCCCTGCATGGCGCTGCAGCACATGGAGCGGATCGCGGAGCTGCGCGGCGACTCGGTCGTCTTCATCGTCAGCGGCGAGGTGAAGGTCTACCACGGCCGCAACTACCTGCTCCCGACCGGCTACCTGATCGACATCCCGCGCGAGACCGGGCTGGAGTAGGAGGAGCCGGCGCACGGCATGTCCAGCGTCGGCCTGCGCCCTCGTCGCCTCGCGGTTGCGTGCTTACGCCAGGCTGCGCTCGAAGAGGCCGAACGTCTTGGCGAGCAGTTCACCGCGATTGCAGGCGCCCAGCTTGCGATGCAGCGACTTGACGTGATCGTGGACTGTGTGCGGGCTGCGCTGCAATTCCTCGGCGATCTGTTTGACGGTGAGCCCCTGCTGCAGCAGGCGCAACACCTCCCCTTCGCGCGGCGACAGTTCCACGGTGTGATCGATGTCGGTGAACGTGCTGCGCACGCGCCGGCCGAGCAGCGGCAGGAGCGCTTCGAGCGTGAGATAGGCGCCCGTGCTGAAGCGTCCTTTCGCCTGGGGAAGGTAGAGATCGGCACAGAGGATCCGCTCGGGCTTCATCCCTTCGGTACGCGTCATCGGATACAGCATGGTGAGGCGCGTCGGATGCAGACGGTCGCGGAGCATCATGCGCGTCGGCGTGAAGACGCCGCCGGGCAGATTGGTGCGGCCGAGGATGGGACGTCCCTCCTGGCAGGCGGCAAAGTGCTCGCGCACGCTTTCGGAGTGCAGATCCTCGAGGAGACCTTCGACGATGGCGGCGGCGGAACTGAGCCGGCCTGACCCGAGCGAGGCCGTGAAGTCACGCGGCACCTCCCAACCGTCCTCAGCGATGTGGGCGAGTGCGACCGTGGTGACCGCTTCCGGGTGAAGCTTGGAGATGCTGCGCGCCGCGCGCTTCATCCAGCCGAACGTGGCGACGGCCGGCAGACAGCAAAGTTCCTCAGCGATGGCGGCAACGAGGGCAAGCGGCTGAATGTCGAGGTTCTCTTGCGTGACCATTGCCCAACCTCCGCCGGCCCCCTGAATCCGGACCGGAACACTGTTATCAGGACTAGACAGTCCCAAATTATCGCCTACTTCGGGGCGTTCGCAAGTGAAACCGGTGAAAAAGACAAATTAGTCTCCTCCCTGTCCGGGTGCAAGATCCCCCTGAACAAGGGCGGGGCTCCCTGAGGCACCGCCACCGGCTTCCCCGGGCACGCCACATGCGAAGATCGTCAACCTGGGGGATCGGGGTCGTCTTCCCCCCTGGCGGCAGCGTCCGCCAACCGGCCCTCGAGGCGCGCCAGCTCCTTGTGCAGACGCTCGATCTCGCCCGCAAAGTGACGCACCTGCGCGTCGAGCTGTTCGAGCGTGTGCTCCTGGAACGCCAGCGCCTCTTCCAGCCGCGTGAGCCGTTGGTCCACCGATCGTTCCATCCGCTGCTCCTTCCGGGTGCATTGTCGCAAGCCCCGCTAGGCTGACGACATGGTCAGGTTCGCCATCCGCATCCTACGCTGGCTGCTCTTTGCGACACAGCGCCTGCTCAATGTGATCACCTTCGGCAATTGGCCAAGCGCCGTGGCGACCTGCGCCATCATCACCGATGGGCAGGGGCGGCTGCTGTTGCTCGATCGGGCCGACGGCACCGGACTGGGCCTGCCCGGCGGCTTCATCCGCCTGCAGGAGCCGGTCGACGCGGCGCTTCTGCGCGAAGTGCTGGAGGAGACGGGCGTCGAGGTGCGCATCGTGCGCTGCCTGGGACATCTCTCAGGCAAGCGGCATCCCGGCGTGGCGTGCGTGGACATCGTGTTCCACTGCGTTCCGGCCGCCGACGAACCCCCGGATCCCAGGAGCGGGATCGAGGGGAGAGCCGCGTGGTGCGACTACGAGCAGGCGCGGGGCAACCTCGCGTACGACTACGCGGAAATCATCGAGCATTTCCTGCACGGGGCAACGCCCGGGAGCGAGGCTCCGGCATGATGTCGCTTGGGCGGCCGCGATCCGCTGCATGTGCGGCTCGCTGCAGGTTCAGCACGCGTCCTTCATCGCGCTGCGTCGGCGTTCATTGGAGTACGAGTCGAAAGCCGTAGTACTCAGTCGGGAAGTCCGGGAAGTTGCAGCCTCGAAGGGCGCAGAGCAGGGTGATGTCGTAGTCGCCCCAGGACCCGCCGCGCAAAACTCGCTCCTCGCCGAAGCCCGGGCCCCTGGGCGCATCGACGGGACTGGCGGCGTAGTACGTGGAGCCGTACCAGTCGTTGCACCATTCCCAGGCGTTGCCCGCCATGTCGTAGAGCCCGTAGCCGTTGGCCATGTCGCCGCCCGGGGGTGTCTGATTGCCGTCGTAGTAGCCGACAGGCGTGGTGGTGGGATCGGGCCCGCCGTCCCAGGGGTCGCCGGACACCAGGAAGTTGGCGTGAGAGCCGTCGATCACATCGCCCCAGGGGAATCTGAAATAGGGATCGTGCTCGCTCCCTCGGGCTGCGTATTCCCACTCCGCTTCCGTGGGGAGGCGATAGCCGCCTGCGTTGAAGTCGCAGGCCCAGGATCCGGTCTGGTAGGAAGGCTGCCTGCCTTCCTGGAGGCTTCGCCAGTTGGCAAAGGCGGCCGCTCCGTA
>CAZZPX010000016.1:0-12501 GCA_964655955.1 uncultured Phycisphaerales bacterium
AATCGCGCCGATTGTGCACCCGCCGCTGCCAGCGACTACAGTCTCGGCACGTACGGAGCGACCCATGGCCAACATCATCGTCTTCGGACCGCATCCCGACGACCAGGAACTGGGCATGGGCGGCGCCATCGCACGACTCGCCGAGCAGGGGCACGATGTGCTGCTCTGCGACATGACCAACGGCGAGCCCACGCCCTACGGCGATCCGGAGACGCGCGCGAAAGAAGCCGCCGCCGCCGCGAAGATCCTCGGCGTCAAGCGGACGCTGCTGGACCTGCCCAACCGCGAACTGGTGCACAATCTCCAGGCGCGCCACATGGTCGCCGCCGTCATCCGCAAGCACCAGGCCGACATTCTCTTCGCCCCGTATTTCGAGGACGCCCATCCCGATCACATCGCCACGACGCGCATCGTCGAGGACGCCCGCTTCGACGCCAAGCTCACCAAGAGCGCCATTCCCGGCGAGCCGATCTACCCGCGCTGGCTCTTCTACTACTACTGCACGCACCTGCGGCACGTGGCGAATCCGAGCTTCCTGATCGACATCACGGGGTACCTAGAGCGCAAGCTCGATTCGATCAAGGCATACGACACGCAGTTTGTAAGACCTGAGAAGAATCGCCGCGTCGTCGAGTGGGTGGCCCAGGCGGCGGGATACTTCGGCTCGCGCATCGGCACGAACGCCGCCGAGCCCTTCTATACGCGCGAGCCGCTGGGGCTGACGTCGCTGAACTCCGTGGCGGGGATCGCGGAGGGCTGAGGCGCGTGCGCGCGAAAACGCCGGCGCTTCGGACGCCGGCGTTGACTTGTTCTTGAATGCGGCGTGCCGCCTCAGCAGGGGAGTTCGTAGTTGGCGAGCAGGATTCCCAGATCCTGCTGGTTGGTCAGGCCGTCGCCGTTGACATCGCCGCCATCGTCGATCTCGTAGTGTGCGAGCAGGATGCCGAGATCCTGCTGGTTGACGGCCCCGTCGCCGTTCAGGTCGCCCGGGCAGTCCGCCCCGCCGAACGGCCAGGCGGAGAGCGCCGCCTGGTAGACCTCAGCCGGGCCGCCGTCCGCGCCTTCCTGCACGAAGCCGACGATGCGGATGTTCTCCTGATCCGCCCAGCTCGTGCTGTCGAAGGTGACCTCCTGGTTGAGCGTCGCCGACTGGCCCGGGTCGAGGTCGAGCGAGCCGATCATGAAGCCCTGGCGCACCATGTTGTGCGCGCGGTTGTCCGCGTAGTCGGGGTAGCGGAAGAGACAGTCAATGACGTAGACGTCGACGCGCAGCGGCGCGGATCCCGCCTCGAGTTCGACGTCCGCCTTGACGTTGTAGGTCTGTCCGTTGACCGGCGTCACGGTGAGATCAAGCAGGATCGGCGTGGGCACGTTCACCCGGTCGGCGTACATGGCGTAGAAGCCGTCATAGTTGGCCTGGTCGGTGCTGCCGAAGTCGCCGATCTTGTTCTCCAGGCCATCCACCCAGACATCCGGCAGGGGGAAGACGCCGTAGAACGAGGCCCGATCGTCGGAGAACGTCAGCGGGTACTCGTCCTGAACGTGATACTGGATGCCGACCAGCGTGTCGGGGTAGGTCGACATGAGATCGTCAATGGCCCGGCCGACCACGGGGCAGTGGGTGCACCACGTGGCGGTGAAGTTCTCCATCAGGACGGTTCGCTGGGCGGCAGGGGCGTCGCCGGCGAACAGGCCGCCAACCATCACTCCGCCCAGCAGCGCCAGCCGGGTCAGCGAACCACAGCGGTGTGCACGACTTTGCATCCGTCAACTCCTCGAAGTTTGAATCAGCGCGCCGAGAGACATGTCGGCGCGAAAGAGAGCAGCCAGTCTACCATTCGGGTGAAGACGAGCAGCAGTTCCGTTGAGGTCGGATCCGTCTGCCGCTTTCCCGGGGATCGAGCCCGCGGGAGTCGCCGGGCGGCCGGCCCGCGAATGGTGGAGAAAGGGGTCGGAAGCGGCATCCGCCTCCGACCCGGGTGGGAGTTCAAGTTATCGCGACGTTGGTCGCGCCGGCGGGCGGATCAGCAATCCGTGCCGTAGACGCCGAGCAGCGCACCGAGGTCAGCCTGATCGGTGTCGCCGTCGCCGTCGATGTCGCCGCCGTCGTTCTGGCCGTAGGCGCTGAGCAGGATGCCGAGGTCCGACTGTCCGATCGAGCCGTCGCCGTCAAGGTCGGCGGGGCAGGGGTCGGCGAAGGGATAATCGAGCACGCCGGAGTTGAACACTTCGGTGTTGCCCGCGCCGGGAACCTGGGCGAAGGCCTGGAACTGCACGCGCTCGATGTTCTGCTGGCTGGCGGCGGTCAGCGTGAACTGCTGCTCCACCGTAATCGTCTGCCCGGGCTGCAGCGTCTGCTGACCCTTGTTGTAGGCCTGCATGAGGCAGTAGTTGTCGCGCGGCAGAGAGGATGGGTAGTTGTTGAGGGCTTCGATCAGGTGAATTTCCATGGTGGCGGCTGTGCCGTCCTGGTCCATGCTGACTTCAGCCTTGACGTTGTAGACGTTGGCGCGAAGCTCCGTCGCGGTCACCTCGACGCTCACGGACGTCGGGATGGTGAGGCGCCAGTTGTAGTCGTAGGTATAGAGGTTGTAAGCCTGGGCGGTGTTGCTGGCGCCGACTCGATCGCGGACGCCGTCAACCACGACGTGGGGGATGCCGCTCACGCCGTACTTGTTGGCGCGTGCGTTGCCCCAGCCGGTGGTGAACGCGTCGCTCAGGTGCACCTGAAAGACGGTGATGTCGTCAAGCTCGCCCAGCATCTGCGTCAGCGCCTCGCCGGCGAACTGGCAGTAGTAGCACCAGGTGGCGGTGTAGTGCTCGAAGAGCACCCGACGTTCCGCGGCCTGGGCCTGGGGTGTGGCCAGAAAGCCGAAGCTGCATGCGGCCGCGAGCGCTGACAATTGAATGGAACGGTACGCCTTCCTCATCGTTGACACTCCTCGGTTTTTCGTTGCCGATGCCCCCGGCATCTGCCGGAAGCTCGAACAGGGATGTGCTGCGATCGCAGCGTCAGATCAGGGCCGGGTGGTGCCTCCGATAATTCGGCTCCCGGCGTCAATGGGGCGACCCTCCCCCGTAATCGACGGGGAGGAGCCAGTCACCACCCATTTCAAGGTAGCCGAAAAATTCAGCTTCGCACATCAAAAATCCAGACTTCGCCCGTGGATTTGTTGCCCCATCCGGATATAGGGAAAGGCGGCCCGGGCGCTGTGATCGCGCAGCTCCAGTGCTCGCGGTGAGTTGCAAGCAATCAGGCGTGCACCGGCTCGGGCAGGTTCTCGCGGTAGGCCCCCGAGAGGATCCGCGCCCGCCAGTCGCCATTCGCCCTGTACCACGCCACCGTCTCCTCCAGCGCGGCGGGCCAGGCGCTGCGTGTCGGCTTCCAGCCCAGCTCGCGCGCGATCTTGCTCGCGTCGATGGCGTAGCGGCGGTCGTGGCCCAGGCGATCGGGAACGTACTCGATCGCCGACTCGTCCCGGCCGCAGATCGCGATGAGCGTGTGCGTCAGTTCGAGGTTCTGCCGCTCGTTGTTCCCGCCGATGTTGTACACCTCGCCCGGCTCACCCTTCTCAAGCACGGTGAGCACCGCCTCGGCGTGGTCGAGCACGTGCAGCCAGTCGCGAACATTCTGCCCGTCGCCGTAGAGCGGCACCTTGCCGCCAGTGAGCAGGCGTTCGACGAAGAGCGGAATTACCTTCTCGGGGAACTGGTAGGGCCCGAAGTTGTTGCTGCACCGCGTGATCAGGCAGGGCAGGCCGAACGTGTGATGTGCCGCCCGCACCAGGAGATCGCTCGCCGCCTTGGAGGCGGCGTAGGGGCTGCTCGGCGCGATGGGCGTCTCTTCGGTGAACTTGAGTTCAGGCTTGTCGAGGGGAAGCTGGCCGTACACCTCGTCGGTGGAGACGTGCACGAAGCGGTCGACGCCCGCCCGCCGCGCTTCGTCGAGCAGCGTCTGCGTCCCCTGCACGTTGGTGCGGATGAAGGGGCTGGAATCCTCGATAGAGCGGTCGACGTGCGACTCGGCGGCGAAGTGCACTACGCAGTCCGCATCCTGCATCAGCGGCGCGACGATATGGGGGTCGCAGATGTCGCCGCGCACGAAGCGATAGTTCGGCTTGTCCGCCAGATCAGCGAGGTTGTCGAGGTTGCCCGCGTAGGTGAGCAGATCGAGGTTGGTGATCTGCCAGCCGGGTCGCTCGTCCATAACGAAGCGGATGAAGTTGGAGCCGATGAACCCGGCCCCGCCGGTGACCAGAAGTTTCTTCATGTCGGAGCCCGCCATGTGGGATTCCTCGCGTCTGACTCCCTCTCCCCCCGAAAGAGGGCTGGGGTGAGGGCCTGTGGGGGTCGCGCCGTCTTTCGCTTCAGGCATCGGCCAAGCCGAGCGGGCATCTTAGCCGGTCTCGCCCCGGGCCCCGGCCGGTGGCGCGCTGCGGCCGCGAGGATGTCCATTCGCCGCAGTCCATATCAGACTTAAGCATCGCTTTCTCTTGACTGCGTGGCGGCCTGCTGTACGCTTCAGGCTTGGAGAGAGTCGCTGACCGGGGCAGCATTCGGGGACCTCGAATTGGAGAGCGTGATGAAACACCAGGTGACGCGGATTGGCTCGGGCGCCCGGGCGCTGGCGGCGGCGCTCGTGCTGGCGGCGGGAGCGGCGGCGTTGCAGGCGCAGGTGTGCGGCGATCTGAATGATGATGGCGAGGTCAATGTCATTGACTATGCCCTCTGCGAGCAGGACTTCGGCTGCACCGGTGGGAACTGCACCGGCGATGTCGATGGGGATGGCGACACCGATCAGCAGGACGTTGCCTGGGTCGTCACCTTCTTGAGTTGCGGCTCAACGCCGAATCCGCCCTGTGGTCCCTGCGAGGCGGTCGGCGGCGGCTCGATGAACGTCGAACTCGCGCAGGTCGACAACAGCTATGTCGGGCCGGGCTTCGATCAGATGGAACCCGAGTTCAACGGCGGCGTCACGCACTTCACCTTCGACATCGTTATCACGCTCACCGCCGATAACTACTGGACGCCGAACTACTGGACAACGCAGTATTCGTATGTCGAGCTGTTGCAGCCGCAAGTCGAGTTTTTCAACCACGTCGGGGGCAACGATGTGGAGCCCAGCCAGGCGCTGATCGACGTCTTCGGCGCTTTGGAGTTCGACAGCTTCTACGCGGCTCCCCCGGCGCTCTTTGATGACAACCCCGGCTTCCTAGGGACTGCACATTGGAGCAACACGAGCGCGGAGGCGCTCTGGTGGAAGCAGAGTCGCGACACGGACTACATCGCCACGACGCAGCGCTTCACGCTGATCGTGCCGGAAGGCGCCATGCCCGCTGTGCTCGCCGACGACTGCCGGTTTGAAGTCCTGGCCGGGGTCAAGACCGAAGTCACGGCGTCTTTCACCGGGTCTGATCTGCACCATTACGAGTTCACCATCGTCGATCTCAACCAGCCGATCTGCCCGGGCGACATCGATGGCGACGGCCACGTCGGCCAGGCGGACCTCGGCATCCTCCTCAGCACCTACAACTTGCCCAGCGACGACCCGCAGTACGACAACAACGCCGACCTTGACTGCGACGGCGATGTCGACCAGTCTGATCTCGGCATTCTGCTCGCGCACTACGGCGAGGACTGCTGAGCAAAGAGACTCCGGGTGCGCAGTGCCTGTCTGAGCGAGCCGCCGCGTCCTCGCGAGCGGTCCCGGCGCGCGACCTGTCGCGTGAGCGCCAATTGCCGCGGTCGGGGACGACGCTGCTCGCGCTCGCAGATCGACAGCGAGAGTTTCTTTACTCGGTGACGCCCAGGTCGCGCTTGGTGAAGAGCGCTTCGAAGGCGAAGCCCGCCTTCTCGACGTTCTCGCGCGCCCCTTCCAGCCGATCGATGACGGCGACGATCTTGACGATCTTCGCGCCTTCCGCCTCAAGATCCTGGGCCGCCTCGATCGCCTGGCCGCCGGTCGTGGCGACGTCTTCGAGGAAGACCACGCGGTCGCCCTGGTTCATGACGCCCTCGAATCGCTTGGCCGTGCCGTAGTCCTTGCGGGCGTTGCGGACGAAGAGCGTGGGCAGGCCGGTCTCGAGGCCGGTCGCGGTGACCAGGGGGATGCCGCCCAGTTCCGCGCCGGCGAGGCGGTCGGCGTTCGCATCGGCGACGCGCTCGGCGAGGAGCTTGCCAACCTCGCGCAGGAGTTCCGGGCGGGTCGAGAAGAGGTACTTGTCGAGGTAGTAGTTGCTCTTGCGACCTGAGCGCAGCGTGAATTCGCCGCGCAGGAGCGCCACCTTCGCAATCGCCTGTGCCAGTTCGTGTCGTTGCATGGGAGCAAGGTAGCAATTCGGGCTCCTGCCGGCCTCTGTCGCATCTCGCGGAGCCGGGCTGAGGCGAGCAAGTTCTCGCCTGCCGACGGGTGCTTCGATCAGGGGACGCGCGCCCGGCGGCCGGACAGATGCCGCTGCGTCGTTGTGTCAGCGAAACGCACGCACGCTCAGTGGTTAGGGGTCGGCGCGGCTGGCTTTGTCGATCCGGGATCATGCGTGCGGACCGCTTTCTTCTTGACCGCGCCCGGAACCGGCGTAGGTTTGAAACGGGAGAGCCGCGCTCTCGTCTGAGCGCGAAGACCACCTGGCGAGGAAGCGAGATAATGTATAATTCAAGACAACGGACACGAAGATACTCCTCCGCGGCCGCGAGCGCACTGGGGATCGTGCTCGCGGCTTCCGCCGAGGCGCAGATCTGCGGCGACCTCAACGGCGAACTGAACGTGGACGTGCAGGATCTCTACATCCTGCTGAGCGACTTCGGCTGTGACGACGGCGGGTGCGTCGGCGATGTAGACGGCGACGGCGACACCGATCAGGCCGACCTTGCCTGGCTGCTCATCTACTTCGGTTGTCCCGACTCGCCGTGGGAGTGCGGCGAGTGCGAGCCGCAAGGCGTCGGCACGATCGACGTGCACCTCCAATCAGTCGACAACAGCGACGTCGGGCAGGGCGACGATGCGTCCACTCCGAACTTCCACGGCGGCGAGACGCACTTCACCTTTGACCTTTTCACCACGATTACCGGCGACAACGACTGGACGACGCAGAAGAGCGTGGTTGAACCGCTGTCGCCCGACGTCGAGATCTTCCGCCACTCGCTGGGCGATGGCGCCGAGCCGCCAGCGGCGCTCGTCGCCTCCTTCCCGGCGCTGCGGTATGACACGTTCTACAGCGATCCGCCGGAGATGTTCGACGATGGTCCGTGGGGCCTCTTCGCCGTGGTGCGCACAGCAGACGAAGCGAGCGCGATCTGGTTCGACGCGGCCCGCCCCGGCGCGGGAGGCTTCACATCGCAGCGCTTCACGCTCGTCGTTCCCGCGGGCAGCGACATCATGCCGGCCCTCGTCGTCGACGACTGCGCGCACGAATTCACTCTGCTGGCGCAGGTCACGACGGACGCGACCTGCGCCGCCACGGGCGCGGACTTCCTGCACCGCGACTTCGTCATTGTGGACCTGGCGCAGCCGACCTGCCCGGGCGATGTCGACGGCAGCGGCGAGGTGGATCAGGGAGATCTCGGCTCGCTGCTCGGCTCGTACAACCGCGCCCCCGACGACCCGATGTACGATCCGCGCGCAGACCTCGATTGCGACGGCGACGTAGATCAAGGCGACCTGGGCGCGCTGCTCGCTGCCTATGGGAGCCAGTGCTAGGAAAGAAGAGAAATCAATCCACAGCTTCAGCGATCTTTTGCCTGTTGAATCGCGAGATTCTCTCTTGTCATATGCCGTTTCGGCGCGGTAGGTTCAGGCGCACACTTCATTCCTGCCCGGGAGAAACGGTCATGAGAATCCGCATCCGCGCGCTGGCGGCCATCGCAAGCGCTTGTGCCTCGCTCACCTGCATCGCTCCGACTCACGCCGACCCCGTCGGTACAGCCTTCACGTATCAGGGCGTGCTGCAGAACGACGGCGAACCGTACACGGGTACGGTCGATCTCGTCTTCCGGCTCTTCGACGATGCGACGGGCGACCTGCAGATCGGCGGCGACCTCGTCGCGGTGGACGTGCCGCTCAGCGACGGTTTGCTCACGATCGATCTCGACTTCGGCGCGGGCATCTTCACCGGCGACGCGCGCTGGCTGGAGATCGAGGTGGATGGGACGATCCTCTCGCCGCGCCAGCCGCTCATGCCCGCGCCTTACGCGCTCTACGCGCTCAGCGGCAACGAAGGGCCGCAAGGGCCTCAGGGGCCGGAGGGTCCTCCCGGTCCGCAGGGGCCGCAGGGACCCCAGGGCCCGACGGGACCGCAAGGACCGCAGGGCGTCCAGGGACCGGAAGGGCCACAGGGGCCCGAGGGTCCACAGGGTCCACAGGGGCCGCAAGGTCCGCAGGGCCCGCAAGGCCCGGCCGGTGACGATGCGTTGTGGGAAGTGAACGGCCTGGGGATGTACTACAACGCCGGCCGCATCGGCATCGGCACGGATTCGCCCGACCATGCGCTGCATGTCAAGGGCGCCACGAGTCGCGCCATCTATGCGCTCCAGGCGGACAGCGGCGGCACGTTGTACGCGATGTTCGGCGAGACCAACAGCATCACCGGCATCGGCGTGCGCGGGCAGGCGAATCACGCCACGGGCTCCAACATCGGCGTCTACGGCGAAACGCTCAGTTCGGCCGGGCGGGCGCTCTACGGCCGATCCCTCGCGAGCACCGGCACCACCTATGGAATCTACGGTTCGGTCTCCAGTCCCGACGGCTATGCAGGCTACTTCACCGGCGGGCGCAACTACTTCGACGGACGCGTGGGCCTGGGAACCAGCAGCCCCGGCATGCGCCTGCACCTGCGTGGCGGCGACGATCCGGTCGACGGCCCCATCCTCCAACTCGACGGCAGCGGCGGCAACCAGTTCGAGAGCGGTCGCATCCGCTTCACCGAATCCGGCGGCAACGGCTGGCTGGGCGGTTATGTCCATTACGACGGCGGGCCGAACCTGCTGCACATCGGCGTGCACGACACCAGCACGACCGATCCCGCCGACGATGAGAACATCATCACCATCGAGCGGCAGACCGGCGAGGTGGGCATCGGCCGAACCGACCCCGACGCGCCGCTGCACGTCGAAGATGAGCTGCGCGTCACCACCAGTAACCGCACGCTCATCGTCCAGGCCGAATTGCTCAGCTCGGACGACGCGCTGCTTGTCGAGTCGAGCGCGGACCTGACCGTCGACGCTGGCAAGAATCTGCTGCTGCGCGGCGGAATCAACGGCACGTTCGAGACCGGCGGGCTCATGTCCCTGGACGCCAGCGTCGCCATCGACATGGATGCGCCCTCCGGCGTTGCCATCAACACGTCGACGCACTCCCACACGCTGGTCGTCAACGGCAGCGCCTCCAAGCCGGGCGGCGGCAGTTGGTCCAACTTCTCCGATCGCCGACTCAAGTCCAACATTCAGCCGCTCACCGGCGCGCTGGAACAACTGCTGCGGTTGCGCGGCGTAACGTTCGAGTACAACGATCCCGGTCACATCAGCTACTTCCCCGGCGAGCAGACCGGCTTCGTGGCGCAGGAGGTGCAGGCGGCCTTTCCCGACTGGGTCGAGCGCTCGCCGGACGGCTACCTGAGCCTGACGGTGCGTGGCTTCGAAGCGCTGACCGTCGAAGCGCTGCGCGAACTGCGTCTGGAGCATGCGGCCGAGATGGAAGGGCTGCGGGCGGAGAACGAGGCGCTGCAGCAGAGACTCGATCAGCAGGAGCGCCTGCTGCTGCATCTGGCGCAGCGCCTGAACGATCTCGAAGCGGAAGCGAGGTGACCGATGCCAATGCGATTCGGATCGATGCGGCAAACCGTCTTCGGCATCGCGGCGCTCGGCTTCGCACTCAGCACGCGCGCAGCCTTCGATCTCCCCTGGCGCACGGTTGACGGCGGCGGGGGCACGTCCAGCGGCGGCGTGCTGATGCTCTCGGGCACCTGCGGCCAAGCTGACGCGGGGCCCGCCATGACCGGCGGCACATTCAGCTTGACCGGCGGCTTCTGGGCAGCGCCTTTCAGCAACGCCCCGCCCTGTCCGGGCGACCTCGATGGCGATGACGACGTGGATCAGGCTGACCTTGGCCAACTGCTGGCGGCGTACAACCAGACCGACGAAGGCGATCTCGACGGCGACGGCGACACCGACCAGGCGGACCTGGGAATCCTGCTCGCGAATTACGGCACGAACTGCTGAGACCGCCCTTACGCCTCGCCCGTCAGCAACGCCTCGATGCGCTGCATGACGTCGTCGCTCAGCTTCGCTGCGTCATCCATTGCCAGCAGGTTCTCCTTGAGCTGGCTCACCTTCGACGCGCCGAGAATGACCGTGCTGACATTGGGATTCTTCAGGCACCAGGCGATGGCGAGGCGCGCCATCGTCATGTCCAGCTCCTTTGCGATCCCGGTCAGCGAGCGCACCCTGTCGATGATGCGCTGCGCCTCTTCATCCTCGAAGCGCTCGCGCAGCCACTCGTATCCCGGCAGCGTCGCCCGCGTGCCCTTCGGCAGGCCGTCGTTGTACTTGCCGGTGAGCAGCCCTGAATAGAGCGGCGACCAGATCGTCGTCCCCAGACCGATCTGCGTGTACAGCCGCGCATATTCCTTCTCCACGCGCTCGCGCACGAACATGTTGTACTGCGGCTGCTCCATGGTCGGCGGGGTGAGGTGATGCTGTCGCGCGATGGCGTAGGCTTCCATGAGTTCCTGTGCCGACCACTCGCTGGTGCCCCAGTAGAGCACCTTGCCCTGCAGGATGAGCTGATCCATCGCGCGCACCGTTTCTTCGATGGGCGTGTTGGGATCAGGGCGATGGCAGAAGTACAGATCGAGATAATCGACCTGCAGGCGCTGGAGCGCCTGGTGGCACGCCTCGAAGACGTGCTTTCGGCTGAGACCTTTCTGCGTGGGCTTGGGGTTGTCCACCCCGCCGAACCAGACCTTGCTGGAGACGGTGTAGGAGTCGCGGCGCCAGCCGAGCTTCTTCAGCGCTTCACCCATGATGCGCTCGGACTCGCCGCGTGCGTAGGCTTCGGCGTTGTCGAAGAAGTTGACTCCGCCGTCGTAAGCGGTCTTCATCAGCTCCATGGCGTTGTCGACGCCGACCTGCGGGCCGAACGTCACCCACGAGCCGAACGAGAGGGCGCTGACTTGCAGTCCTGCGTGTCCGAGTCTGCGATATTCCACTGCATGCTCCTTCCCTGCACCGAGTCGTGCCGACTCGTCGAGGTTGCGTGTTGTTGTCGAGTGGGCGAGTTACTTCAGGCATCATACAGCGCGGCGCAGGCGAGCTTGCGGGCCCGCTCTCCGTCGTGCACGGTGAAGGTCTCACCGGGTCGAAAGGCGGCTGCGCCGAACGCGCCGTCCCGCCGCAGCGCGTAGAAGACCTCCTCGAAGTTTGGTTCGCCACGCTGGTTGAGGCGGCTGTCCCGCCTGGTGTGTGAGGCGATCCAGCGCAGGGTCTTGAGACAGGCGGCGGTGGGATCGTCGCCGGCGCTCAGGTGCTGGACAATCTGGAAGGCGGCGCAGGAGTGGATCACCTCCTCGCCGACGCCCGTCGCACCCGCCGCCCCCACGGCGTTGTCGACGAACAGGCCCGCGCCGACAATCGGCGAGTCGCCGACCCGGCCGGGAATCTTGTAGCTCAGCCCGCTGGTCGTGGTGCAGGCGGAGAGGTTGCCGCCCCGATCGATGGCGGCGCAGTGAATCGTCCCGTGCGTGTAGGGGACGCCTGCAGCGTCGGCCAGGGCGGTACGAAGATCCTGATCCGCGCGCCGATCGGTGTTGAGCCAGTCATCGTCATCGCTGAGGCTCGACTTCCACTTGAGCCAGGCCTCGCGCGCCTTGTCCGTGAGCAGGTTCTCTTCCTCGAAGCCGTGCGCCCTGGCGAAGGCGAGGGCGCCTGCGCCGACAAGCAGCACGTGGTTCGTGTGCCGCAGCACTCTCAGCGCCACCTGGGCGGGATGTCTGATGTTCTCGAGCGCCGCGACAGCGCCAGCCTTGTGCGAAGGGCCGTGCATGACGCCGGCATCGAGTTGAACCACGCCCGCTTCGTTCGGCAGACCGCCGTAACCGACGCTCATGTCGTCGGGGTCGTCCTCGACGACCGCGACGCCGCCGACAACGGCATCGACAGCATCCTCCCCGGAGCGCAACAACTCCATCGCCTGCTCCACAGCCCGCAGGCCGTTGCCGGAGGCGATGGCGATCGGTGTCGAGGCGCCATCAATCTGGGGCGGCGAAGCAGTCGCATCCGCAAGTGCGTGCTGCAGCGGCAACAAGGCGCTCGACGCCAGAAAAGTCCGACGATTGATGCAGGCCATGTCCTCAGGCTACCGCGCGGACCGCGCTGCGGATACCCTCTGGGCCAAGGGATCGGCCTCTGCGGGCCGCTTCCCCGGGAGATCCGCCATGCGCCTGCGCACTTTCCTCACTGTCTCGCTGTTCATCGCGATGCTCGCCGGCTGCGACTCGGGTCGCGAAGTGA
>CAZZPX010000016.1:12511-12724 GCA_964655955.1 uncultured Phycisphaerales bacterium
ACCTATGTCACCGGACAGAGCGAACAGGGGTTTGCCACCACCGTGACCCGCACGCTCGAATTGAAATATCTGCTCTATCTTCCCGCGGCGTACGGTGCGGATGACCGCGCCTGGCCGGTCATGCTCTTTCTGCACGGCGCGGGCGAGCGTGGCGATGACATCGAGCAGGTCAAGACGCATGGGCCGCCGAAGCTCGTCGAAGGCGATCCCGAC
>CAZZPX010000016.1:12734-16695 GCA_964655955.1 uncultured Phycisphaerales bacterium
CCGCAGTGCCCGCGGAACCACTGGTGGTCGGACGAGACGATGCAGCAGTCGCTCGCGGCGCTGCTCGACGATGTCTGCCGACGCTATGCGGTCGACGAAGGGCGGCTGTACGTGACGGGCTTGAGCATGGGGGGATACGGCACGTGGAGTCTCGCGGCGCGGCAGCCGGACCGCTTCGCGGCTATCGCGCCGATCTGTGGCGGCGGCGATCCGCAGGCGGCGGCGGGATTCGCGCAGGTGCCCGCCTGGGTGTTTCACGGGGCGAAGGACAACGTCGTGCCGCTCGAGAGGTCCGAAGAGATGGTCCAGGCGCTGCGCGACGCGGGGGCCGAGGTGCGTTTCACCGTCTATCCCGATGCCGACCACGACAGTTGGACCGAGACGTACGCCAACCCGGAGTTGTACGAGTGGCTGTTGTCACACGATAGAGGCGCGGGGCGCTGACACCATCGCCCGCTTCGCGCTGGAGCAAGTCATGTCCGACGCACGACCATCCTGGGACGAGTACTTCCTGGCGCTCGCCGAGCAGGTGAGCAAGCGCTCGCCGGACCCGAACACGAAGCACGGCTGCGTGCTCGTCGACGCGGACAGGCGCGTGATCAGCACGGGATATAACGGGCCCGTGCAGGGGCTGCCGAACGACCTCGTGCCGCTCACCCGGCCGCAGAAGTACAACTGGTTCATTCACGCGGAAGACAATGCGGTGGCGTTTGCGCGCTGCGATCTGCGGGGGGCGACGGCGTACGTGACGGGGATGCCGTGCGCCGCGTGCTTTCGGCGGCTACTGCAGGTCGGCGTGAGGCGGATTGTGCACGCCGCGCGTGAGTCGGCGTGCATTTCCGCGGAGGAGACGGAGGCGTGCATGCGCATGGCGGGCGAGCTGGGGGTGACGGTGGATGCGCTGCGGGGCTGAGGCGCCGATGCGTCACGCTCGTTGTCGAGGCGCGCCGCCGCGCCTATCCGAGATGCTGCGACAGCATGATCTCGTTGCCTTCGGTGTCGACGATTGTCGCGAGCGCGACCGACTCCTGGGGGCGGGCAATCGGTCCGTCAAGGACTTGGCCACCCGCTTTGCAGACCGCGGCGCAGGCCGCCTCGATGTCGTCGAACTGCAAACTCAGGCCGGTCCTGACGCGCGAGCCATCGTGCCCGCCATGCAGGGCGATGATCGCATCGCCGAACCTCAGCTCCGACCAGTGCTCCGACTCGAAGCGCGGCGTGAGCTGGCAGGCGCCTCGATAGAACGCGACAGCACGCGACATGTCCTGCGCCCAGAGGATGTACTTGACAGCCTCGAGCTGCGACAAGTGCGTGCCTCCTGTGTGCGACCGAGCCTGCGGCGCGGCTCCAGCGGCGGCGCGTCAGCCCTCGTAGTTGGCGAGCAGGATGCCGAGGTCGGACTGGCCGACGCAGTTGTCGCCGTTGAAGTCGGCATCCGGGTTATAGAACGGGTCGCCTTCGCAGGTGTCGTACGCGGCGAGCAGCAGGCCGAGATCGGACTGGCCCACATGGCCGTCGCCGTCCACATCGCCGGGCTTGTCCTGTGGCACGGTGTCACCGATATAGAGATGATCGACGGTGGACCAGGCGTAGAGAGCGCCGTCAGCGTCGTCGACGTCGATGACCACCGTCTCGATGGGAATCGTGCTGGTGAAGCCCAGGAAGCTGGGATTGCCGCCGTACGGATCGTCCGGCGTGAAAACGTGCACCTGGCCATCGGAGAGGGTGACCGTGACTTCGGCCGCGAAGTAGAACCCGTCGATGTCGCCGCCGAAGAAATACCCACCCACGGCGTACACCGGGTCGCCGGACATGATGATGGAAAGCGTGTCGGTGGCGTCGTTGGTGGACATGTTGCCATCGCCCGCCCACAGTCCCAAGGCCGCGTAGAGGTCGTAGGCGAATCCTTCGTCGCAGATGAAGGTGAGCGTCGTCTCCGGGTAGACGTCGCCGTAGACGTAGCCGTCGAATTCCTCCACGCAGTAGCGATCCAGTTGCGCGAGGAAATCGGCCTCATTGGTGTAGGTGTCGGCGCTGGCGGCGCCAGCTGCGGCCAGGATCAGGCCGACGGCGAGAATCTTCTGCATCGTGCTCTTCCTTGTGTTGATGAACTGTGCCAGCCGCACCGACAGTGCCACGAGCCCTGCGGCCCGCGAGTGCTGCGCTGCGGCGCGTGCGACGATCCGACAGTCGGACCATCTCCACTATGCGGGAAGTTCCGCCCCTGTCAACGATAATCATCACACTGCGACGCGAACTTTTGCCTCGTTCACTCGCAATTCTGATCAGATGGACCCGCAATCACACAGCGGGTGGTTCACCAGGCGGTGGAAGGACGCAGCGACGAAGGGGAAGAGGGCGAGCCGCGGCGTCCTCGCCAGCGGTGTCGGGGCGCGGCGGCGAGGCACAGGTGTCAATCTGGGGGGTTCATCTGCCCGTCGTGGGCGTTCGCAGGGCGATTTGCGGCCAAATCTGCCCGATTTCCGGCCGCGCCGGCCGGATCACGCGTAGATTGAGAGTAGAGCGATTCGGCGCGCCCCTGGAGGTCTGAGATGCGTCCCCACACGCCCGTTTCCGCCGCCTGCTGGACCTGCCTGGTTTTTGCTTCCGTCACCACAAACGTCCATGCTCAAGGCACGCCCATCTCTACCAAGGACCAGAAGATCCTGGCGAGCGATGGAGTAACAGGCGACCAGCGGGGCGCAGTAGGCACATCAGCGATCTGGGATGACCTGCTGATCATCGGAGCGCCATGGGTGGACGGTCCTGGCGGTGTTGATTCCGGAACTGCTTACATCTTCCGCTACGATGGCAGCGCGTGGATCGAGGACGCCAAGTCCAGATGACGGTAACGGCGCTGCCTACGTCTTTCGCCATACAGAACTGACGCACTCCGCTGCGCGTCGCGGCTTAACTTCTGCTCAGTCCCTCAGTCCTTTCCCCTACACATCCAGGTTCTTCACCTCGAGGGCGTGATCCTCGATGAAGCGGCGGCGCTGCTCGACGTTGTCGCCCATGAGCACGGAGAAAAGATTCTCCGCCTCACTGCCCACGTCCCAGGTGACCTGCAGCAGCTTGCGCGTCTCGGGATTCATCGTGGTGTCCCATAGTTCGGGGGGGTTCATCTCGCCCAACCCCTTGAAGCGCTTGATCTCCATGCCGCGACGGCCGACCTCATGCAGTGCTTCAAGGATGGCGGGAATGTTGGGCGCCTCCACGAATTCCTCGCGCGGCCCTGCCTCCTCCTCGTCGTCGCTGGCCTTGCGCCTGGATTCGACGGCCCAGGCGTACTTGGCGGGCAGCAGTTCGCCGGTCACCGACTCTTCCTGCTTGAGGTCGTAGTCGTCGATGTCGATGTCGAAGGTCGCAAGCTCGGTGATGAGGCGGGCGATCTCCTTGTTCTCGTGCAGTTCGCGCATCTTGGCGCGGCGCTGCGACTCCTCGAGGGTGGGCAGGTCGCCGTCCGAGCCGGGCCTGGCGTCGGTTTCCGCAGCGTTGGCGGTGATGTCGCCAAGCATCAGACCCTTCTCGCGCAGGATGTCGGTGGCATGTGCTTCGGACCAGCAGAAGGCTTCGCCGTCCTGCCACTGGATGCGGTAACTGGGCAGGCGTCCCGCCTCATCGGGGTCGTGGTCGCGAGCGGTGAGCAGATCGGCAAAGAGCAGCCCCCGCCGTTCGACCACAGTCACCAGGTCGCGCAGGCGGCTGAGCAGGCGTTCGGCGCGGCGGCTCTCCTCGGTGGACAGCCGACGCACGATCTGCCCTTCATCGTCGCGAATGACCAGGACGGCTGACTCCATGGCGTTGTCCGTGAGCACGCGCGCCATCTCGTTCTCATCAAGGACGTAGCGGCTCTGCTTGCCGGGCGAGATCTTGTAGCGCGGCGGCTGGGCGATGAAGAGGCGCCCGCGCTTGATGAGCTGCGGCATCTGCCGGAAGAAGAATATCAAGAGCAGCGTGC
>CAZZPX010000017.1:0-15651 GCA_964655955.1 uncultured Phycisphaerales bacterium
GAGACCGCGTACCCGCTGAATGATAGCGTGCATGCCGTTGCGCCGCGTCGGGCTCAGGTGCTCGTCGAGCCCCAGTTTTTCCAGGATCGGCGTGGCCTCCGTGCGCGCCACCTCCGCCAAAGGCCGGCGATTGTAGATCACCATGAGAATCGCGATCAGCCCGTTCACGAGCTGCGCATCGCTGTTGGCGACGAATTCAAAGCGCGGCGAACCATCGCCAGTGATGGTGGCGACCAGCCAGACCTGGCTCTGGCAACCGCCCACGCGGTTGGCGTCGTTGCGCTCCGCCTCGGCGAGCGTCGGCACCTGCCGACCCAGATCGAGCACGTACTGGAACCGCTCTTCCCAGTCGTGCAAATCGCGGAAGTGCTCGACCAGGTCATCCGAGGTCAGTTTGTCGAGCGTGGTGGGGGCCATGGCGCTACAGCAGCATTCGGCGAGCCTTCGCGATCGCCTCGACCAATGTATCGACTTCCTCGCGCCTGTTGTACGCCGCCAGTGAGGCACGCACCGTGGCGCTGACGCCGAATCGCTCCATGAGCGGCTGGGCGCAGTGGTGGCCGGTCCGAACGGCGACGCCCTGGCGATCGAGGATCGGAGCCAGATCGTAGGGATGCATGCCGTCGATCGTGAAGGAGAAGACGGGGCACTTGTCCTTCGCCGTGCCGATCAGGCGCAGCCCGGCCACCTCGCCCAGCGCCGCCGTGGCGTGTGCCACCAGATCGGCTTCGTGGCAGGCGAGTCCGCTCTGATGCAAGGCCTGCAGGTAGTCGAGCGCGACGCCGAGTCCGACCGCGCCGGCGACATTGGGCGTGCCCGCCTCGAAGCGCATCGGGGGCTCGGCGAAATCCACCTTCTCGAACGTCACGTTGTCGATCATCTCTCCGCCGGTCTGGAAGGGCGGCATCTGCGACAGCAGGTCGAGGCGGCCGATGAGGGCGCCGATTCCCATGGGCCCGAAACACTTGTGCCCGCTGAAGGCATAGAAGTCGCAGCCGATCTCGCCGAGATCAACCGGTCCGTGCGCCAGCGCCTGCGCCCCATCGAGCAACACGAGCGCTCCGGCGTCATGGGCAAGCCGGGTCATTTCGCGCACCGGGTTCACGGTTCCCAGCACATTCGAGACGTGCGCCGCCGCGACCAGTTTCGTCTTGCTGTTGAGCAGCGATTCGAACCCGCGCATGTCGAGTTGCCCGGCGTCGTCGACAGGCGCCACGCGCAGCGTCGCGCCGGCACGATCGCAGGCTACCCGCCAGGGCACGAGGTTGCCGTGATGCTCCATGTGCGTAATCAGCACTTCATCGCCCGGTCGCAGGCTGCGGCCGGCCCAGGCGTGAGCGACGAGATTGACCGCCTCCGTCGTACCGCGCGTGAAGACGACTTGCCGCGGCTCGACCAGATTGAAGTAGTTCGCGATTGTGCCTCGGGCAGCTTCGTAGGCGCTGGTCGCCTCCTCGCTGAGAGCGTGCAGTCCGCGATGCACGTTGGCATTGCAGCACTCGTAGAAGTGGCGCACAGCGTCGATCACCGCGCGAGGCCGCTGTGTCGTGGCGGCATTGTCCAGGTAGACCAGCGGCCTGCCGTGCACCTCCGTTGAAAGGATCGGAAAGTCAGCGCGCAGTTGGGCGACGTCGAACCGTCGAGCGCGATCGGCGTCGCCGTTGCGCTGCGAGGAGGTGGTGGCTGCTGCGTCGTGCGGATTCGTCTGCGTCATGAGCGCTCTCGCGGTGTCTCAAGCGGTCGGAGCGGGGGCGGAGCACCGGGTGCCGGCCGTCTCGGGTTCTCCGGTGCCGATCGGGTTGTCCGGATCGCTGCTCCACTCCATCCAGCCGCCGTCGTATACGGAGACGCGGGGCCAGCCCATGAGGTAGGCGTTAAAGAAGGCTTCGCTGCCGCGCCACCCCGTACCGCAGTAGAAGGCGAGGTGTTTGTCCGCCGTGATGCCCGCCTCGGCCCAGGCCCGCTCGATCTCGTGATAATCGCGGGTGGTGTAGTCGAGGTTGCGGTAGTTCTCCATGTGGTAGGCGTCGCTGCCGCAGTTGCCGAAGATCGCGCCCGGGATGCGGCCCTTCTTCTCGATGTAATTGTATCCGCTCACCTTGCCGATGAACTCAGGCCAACTGCGGACGCTCACGAGGTCGCCGTCCTCAGAAGCAAGCAGCTTCTTCGCCTCGGGCGTGTCGACGAAGATCTCAGGATGCGCGGGGATTTCCCGGCCGAATTCGGTAATGGGCGTCGGCTGGCTGGGCTCGGTCGTCAGCGGCAGCCCCGCCTCTTCCCAGCGCGTCAGGCCTCCGTTGAGCACGCGCACGTCGCGAACACCGGCGTACATCATGATGACGGCAGAGCGAATCGCCCCGAGGTGCCCCGCGGCCCGCCCGGGATAGGGATCGTAGTTGTTGGGAAAGGAGAAGCGGCCGCACATCACCACCGTCGTGTCGTGCGCAATGCCGTGCTCCTGCAGCGCATCTTGCAGTTCCCGCGACGAGCGGCGGTTCCAGTCCTCGGGTGATTCGAGCGCATTGGTGTTCAGCGGAATTGACCCGGGTATGTGCCCCTTGTGGTAGTCGTCGAGATAATCGTAATGCGAATGACAGATGACGAAGCGCTCGCCCTCATAGCCGCTGGGCCGTTCGCCGTCGATCAGTTGCTGCACCCACTGCGGCGACACAAGGCGATCGTAGCGCTTCAGTCGCGCCATCGGCATGTCCATGCCCGCGGACCACTCGTTCACGAAGCTGTGGTAACAGCGCACATCCGCGAAGCCCGCCTCGCGCAGCGCTTCAGCCATCTGCTCGGCTTCGCCGCGCTCGTAGCCGTAGAGCACGATCGACCTGTCCCGGGTCAGTCCCTTGTGGGCGAGCAGTTCATGCAGTTCCAGGCGATAGCGAGACCAGCCATAGGGGAAGCTAATCGCGCCCTCGATGTGGCCGCCGCGCGCCTCGCCGCGCAGCGCCCAGCCGTTGTAGGCTTCCACCGGCCGCACGTCGACAAGCAGCGCCGCATCGCGGCTCTGCAGGGAAGTGAAATCTGCGGTGGTGAGCTCAGCGGGGTGACTCGTCATGAGTGACGGTACGCCGGCAGCGCCGCTAGGTCCAGATCGGCGCGACGGTTATTGACTCTGGCGCCGTCCGCCGAGCGGCCCGCGATGCCGTGCGCGAGGCGATTCAGCCGGCGGCTGGCGTGGTGCTGCGACTTTCTCCGCTGGCTGGCGCCGTCGTCTTCACCTCGACGTTCTCAACGCTTCACTCGAGCGGGCAGGACGCTCACGCTCTCAGCCGGCTGAATGCCGTTCCCGCGCCAGCAAGCCGGATACGCCGCGCCGCTCGCCTCGCGCAGCATGGGCATGAGATCCACAATGTGGCACGGGGCTCAAGATGCCGACGAACCCGCGAGCTCGTGCCACAGATTGGTCAGCCGGAGACGCTAGGCGGCGGCGCGAATGACGGTCTGTGCATCGCACCATTCGCCCGTCGAACGGTGCATGAGCAACCGTCGGTCTTCCGACCAGCCGAAGCGGATCGGCCCCTTCAGGGTCGTCGTCGTGGTGATGCGCTGCGACTCCGTCATGAGTGTGACGCCCGGGTGCACGATCTGGAGGACCTGCAGATCAACTTGGCGTCGTTCGCTGATGATCCGTTCGATCTCGCCGATGCGCGCCAGCGCCGACTCCTCCTCAGCAGTTCTCTCGGTTCGCTCGAACTGCAGCACCGTATAGCGCTCCTTCTGCTGCGGGCTGAGATGCTTGAGCATTTTGCCGAGCGTCTCCTCCTCCTGGCTGATCGCCTCCAGCGACTTGCGTGCGGCGAGGACCTGCCGGCGCAGGTTCTCGAGTTCCTGTTCAAGCAGGGGTAGCGAGCCCACGACGAGTTCGGTCGGTGGCTCGGCGCGCGAGCCGAGCGCGCCGATCTTGATGGAGCCGGCAACTGCAATCTGTCCGCCGATGAGCGCGGCGCGGTCGCCGTGGAGGTTGCCGGCCACCCGCAGGTCACAAGCCATGGCCTCGCGGATCAGGTTCAAGTCGCCCTTGATGTCGGCATGCACGTTGTTGAGGTAACCCGCGTGTACATCGCCCCCGACCTGCAGCACGCCGTGTTGCCGCGCTTCCATGCCGGTGCGCAGCACGAGGTTGCCGCCACACGTAAGCGAAGCGGCTTCGACGAGACCACGCACTTCGATGTCCTTGCCGGCGACAATCTTGAAGTTGTCCTTGACGCTCTGCGCCACGCAGACCGAGCCGCTTGTTTCGATGTTTCCTGTGGAGAAGTCCACGTTGCCGCGGACTTCCAGCAGATCGACGACCGAGCACACGCCGCGATCAACCCGTAACGCGCCTGCGCGCAGAGCCGTCACGATCCCGTCCCCAGCGATCCGGAAGGAACCGGAGTCGAACTCGTAGGGCGCGGGCTTGCCGGCCTTCGCGCTAAGAGCGTGTCCGAGCACGTCGTGACCGTCGACGCCCGCCGTCGGCGCATGCAGAGTCGCCACGGTCTCGCCTTCCTCGACGCGGCTGAAGGCGCCGAGGCTGTAGTAGTCGCGAGCCTGCTCGCCGGCCGCTTCGGCATGATCGGGATCGTGCCCGTCGGTCCACTCGATGCGCCCGTCCTCTCCGGGGACTGCCTCCGTGGCATAGGCGATGGTCAGCGTGAGATGCTGCGGCTGGGCGGCGAACGAATCCACGCAGCGGCGCAGCAGTTCATGCTCCTCGCTCGCCAGCGCGATGCCCTTTGCCTGCGCTACCGCCGCCAGGTTCTCCAGCGTGACGAGCGCGGGGTCGAACCCTTCGGGGATGGTGAGCGTCGCCTTGCAGGCATCGGCCTCGATGTCGATTCGCAGTTCGCAGGTGGGTTCATTCGTGCTCATTCGGCCACTCCCGGCGGCTACGCGGCCGCCTTCGCCTTCTTCATAGTCGAGTCCACGTGCGCGAGCAGGCAGTCAGGGGTGAAGGGCTTGACGACGTAATCATTGATCCCCGCGCGGATCGCTTCGATGACCCTCGCCTTCTCCGCCTCCGTGGTGACCATGATGACCGGCGTCGTCCTGTTGCGCGCGCGGAACTGCTTGAGAAACTCCAGCCCGCTCATCTTCGGCATGTTCCAGTCGAGCAGGATCAGGTCCGGCACAAAGGAGAAGACCTTGCTGAGCGCGTCTTCGCCGTCGCAGGCCGTCTCCGTCTCGACGGTGCCGAGTCGCTTCAGCGTGGAGCCGATCAGCGTGCGAATGGTGCTCGAGTCGTCGACGATCATGATCTTCATGACGGAAGTGCCTCACTAGGCGGCCTGGCTCGACATCGAGGCGTCCTGCAGACAGAGGAGCAACTCGAACTCGCCAAGCTGGGACGAGCAGGGGATCCGGACGCATGGCGTGGACTTGGGACGCGACACGCTGAGTTCCTTGCCGCGCACCACGGACGGACAACTGATCGAGATGCACTTGCCCTCGATCTCCGACTTCGCGGAGCCGGCGATCATGTTCGCCAACTCGCCGATCGCGTCGCAGACATCGTCGTCAGCGAGGCCGTCCACGCCGATGAATGCTTGCACGCAGCGCTGCGCAGTCGTCCAGGGAAGGCTGAGTGCGACCCAGCCGATCAGGTCGCCGGACAGACCGATGATGCCCGAGATGTCGTAGTCCGGGTGCATTCCCGCGCCCTGCGTGACCTCGCCGAAGGTCAGCGGGGAGCGGAGCATGGTCTTGAAGACGTTGTGTCCCGCCCGGATGAAGACGGCGAACATGTCCTTGGTCATGCAGTCTCTCTCTATACACGCACAGTGGTGTGCTGACAGATCGGTCCGATTTCGTAACTGCTGTAGGACCCGAGCGGTTGTCTCCCTAAGACATTTCAGAATCAACAGATCCGATGAGGCCGAGCCGGCCCGACGAACGGCGGACGGCCCGCGGGGGGGAGAGGTTTCCTAGTCACGTGTGGATGTTTGGACTTCTTCAACGTTTGTCCACCGTCACCACAATCGATGAAAATGGACTTTCTTGTCACTGAGTGATGCGGCGAGTCGTCAAGCAGAGGTGTCCTCGGTCCGATTCCAAGGGGTTGCCGCCTTCAGGCGGCCCTAGCTCAAAGGTCGAGAGAGGCTTGGTTCTGTGTCGCTTCAGAAGCTGATCGAGCGAATTGGCGCACTCTGCCCGACGCCGGACGAGCGGGACCTGCCGGCCCTGGTCGAACTGCACGATGCACTGACGGAGCTGGGCCAATGCACTGATCTGGCCGACGCCGATGCTGCCGGGCTGGCCGCACAGGCCGTCGCCTGTCTGCAGCGCGTGGTCCTGCGCGAGACGGAAGAGGCTGGGCAGGAGCTGGAGGAGGTGGCCCGGATCATCAGCCGACTGGAGGCGGAGTTGACCGAAGTCGCGCCGGACGCACTCGTGGCGGATCTGGAGAGTATGACGGCTCGACTGCTCGCCGCCGATGCGGAAGACGCCCAGGAAGTCGCGGAGATCGCCGCCGCTGCCGGTGCGCTCGCGACACAACTGAGCGATTGTGACGGAGAGGAGCGGGGGCTCTTCGACGCACTCTCAGCGCTGGCGGCGGCGCGCGATGCGGATGCTGATGCGGTCGGCCTGATCGCCAGCGCAGCCGAGGCGCTCTCACGCCACTGCGACGAGCTTCGCGAGGCGCACGTGTCGATCGCCGAGCGTCCGCAAGACCCGCCCGCCCGACCTTTCATGGGCGAAGACGCATCGGAAGCGGGTGGAACCACGGATGCGGTGCAGACGCCAGCTTCCTGTGCGCCACCGCCAGGCGCTGTTCCCGAGCCCGACTCGGATCAGGCTGTCCCTCGGCTGCCCAAAGAGACGGACCTGGACCTGCTGCGCGAGTTTGCCGTCGAGTGCCTGGACCACATCGCCGCCGCCGAGGCCGCCCTGCTCGAACTGGAGAGTCAGCCCGACGCTGGCGAGGAGGTCAATACCGTCTTTCGTGCATTCCACACGATCAAAGGCACATCCGGCTTCCTGGGGCTGGACGCCATTCAATCTCTGGCGCACCTCGCGGAGAACCTGCTCGACCGAGCCCGCAACGGGGACCTGCGTGTGGTCGGCGGGTACGCGGACCTGTCTCTGAGCGCCTGCGATGCGCTCAAGACCATGATTGCGGGGATCGAACTGGTGACGCCGGGCGAGGCGCTGCCGATGCCCGCTGACTACGACAGCCTCATGGCGGTGCTGCGCGACCCGGAGGGGGCCGGGATCAGCGAGGAGGCGGATTGCCAGCCGCTGCGCACCGGAGACATTCTCGTTGCCCGCGGCCTGGTCGCGCGTGAACTGGTCGAAGAGAGCGCCCAACGGCAGGGGAAGAAGCCGATCGGTCGCGCCCTCGTCGAGCAGGGCGCGATCAAGCCCGCCCAGGCGGTGGACGCAATTCGCACACAGCGCGGCACGCAGTCGCGCACAGCCGAAGCGACGGTGCGCGTCGGCACGGATCGCCTGGATCGGTTGATCGATGCGGTCGGCGAACTCGTCATCGCGCAATCCATGGTGACGCAGGACACGGCTGTCACGCAGGAGGCTTCGCCGCAACTGGCGCGCAACGTCGCACACGCCAGCAAGATCGTGCGCGAGCTGCAGGAAGTGAGCATGTCGCTGCGTATGGTGCCGCTGAAGTCTACCTTCGGCAAGATGGCGCGCCTGTCGCGGGATCTGGCGCGCAAGGCGGGCAAGCAGGTTCGCTTCGCCGCCGAAGGTGAGGACACCGAGATCGACCGAAACCTCGTCGAAACGCTGGGTGACCCGCTCGTGCACATGATGCGCAACGCCCTCGACCACGGCATCGAAACGCCGGAAGTCCGAGCCGCCGCGGGCAAGGAACCCGTGGGCGTCGTGCGCCTGCGCGCCTACCACGCGGCAGGCAACGTCGTCATCGAACTGAGCGACGACGGCAAGGGGCTCGACCGCGAACGCATACTCGCCAAGGCGCGCGACCGCGGCCTGGTGCAGCCGGGCGAGACGCTCAGCGACTCGGAGGTCTTCGGGCTCATCTTCCGTGCAGGTCTCTCCACCGCGGAGAAGGTCACCGATGTGTCCGGGCGCGGCGTCGGCATGGACGTGGTGAAGACGAGCATTGAATCCCTGCGCGGCCGCGTCGAGGTTGACTCTCGCCCGGGCGGCGGCACGACGATCACGATCCGACTTCCCCTCACCATGGCCATCGCGGACGCGATGCTTCTCCGCGTCGCCCAGCAGCGCTACCTGCTCCCCATCGCGTCGATCGAGCGCAGCTTCCGGCCGGAGCGGGGGCAGGTATCGACCGTGGTGGGACGAGGCGAGATCGTCAACGTGCGTGGTGAGTTGCTGCCGATCCTCCGTCTCTACCAGCAGTTCGACATCACTGGAGCCGCGACGGATCCGCACGACGCCCTGCTCATCATCATCGCAGGAGAAGGCAGGCGCTGTGCACTGATGGTCGACGACCTCCTCGGGCAGCAGCAGGTCGTGGTCAAGTCATTGGGACGCTCGCTGGGCCAGGTGCCCGGTATCGCAGGCGGAGCGATTCTGGGGGACGGCCGCGTGGGGCTCATCCTCGACGCCACCGGATTGATGAACATCCTCGAGCGCACCGAGACCGGCTCGGCGCGCGCTGCCCCGGAACGGGCGCCCTCCGCGCACAGCGGATCGGCTCGACCCTTGCCGGCGCTGCAGGAGTCCACCAGCGCGTGAGCGACATCGCACACGCGGTTCGCAGTGAGAAGAGGACGGCAACATGGCTGAGCAACTGACGACCAATCCGAAACAGGCCCAGCGCAATCGCGCCGGCAAGTACCTCACCTTTGTCCTGGCGGAGGAAGAGTACGGCCTGGAGATTCTCACCGTGCGTGAGATCATCCAGATGATGGGCATCACCTCCGTCCCGCGCACCCCGGATTTCGTCAAGGGCGTCATCAATCTGCGCGGCAAGGTCGTGCCCGTCGTCGATCTGCGGCGCAAGCTCGGCATGGACGAGGGTGAGCAGACGCAGCAGACGTGCATCATCGTGGTGAACATCGGCAGCGTGGAGATGGGCGTCGTCGTCGATTGCGTCTCGGAGGTGCTCGACATCGCCGACGATCAGATCGAAGACGCGCCCTGTTTCGGCACCACGGTCAACACCGACTTCATCCTCGGGATGGGCAAGGCGGGCAAGCGCGTCATCACGCTCCTCGACATTGGACAAGTACTGACGGGAAACGAGAAAGTGCAACTGCAGGGGCTCACGGACGAGACCCCTGGTTGATACACAACCAGGATCGGGGGGATCATCGGGAAAGGGATGACCGCTATGAGCATCAGAACTACCTCGCTCAAGGGGAAGCTGCTCGTCATTGGCGTCGCGCTCACGGTTGCGCCGCTCTTCGTGGTCGGCTGGCTGGTGTACCGGCAGAACGCCCAGATGGAACGCGTCGCCGCGGAGGAGAGTACGAAGCTCGCCTATGCCGATCTTGATCACATCGCCCAAGGCGTGTACCACGCCTGCACGATTCAGCAGGAGTTGCTGGAGCAGAAGGTCCGCTCCGATCTGGCGCTTGCCCGCGCCTACCTGGACCGCCTGGGCGGCGTCTCCCTCGACGAGGCCGAGCACGTCGAATGGCAGGCGGTCAACCAGTACACCAAGCAGGTCGAGCCGGTTGCGCTTCCGCGCCTGCTCGTCGGCGATCGCTGGCTCGGCAATAACGCCGCGGCCTCCGCGCCTTCGCTTGTCGTGGATGAAGTGCAGGACGCGGTCGGCGGTACGGCCACGGTCTTCCAGAGGATGAACATTCGCGGTGACATGCTGCGGGTTTGCACCAACGTGACCAAGGCGGACGGATCGCGCGCGATCGGCACGTACATCCCCGCCGTCAGTCCGGACGGCTCGCCGAATCCGGTCGTTTCCACGGTGCTGGAGGGCAAGACGTTCGTCGGTCGCGCCTTCGTGGTCAATAACTGGTACATCACCGCCTACGAACCGATCCGCGACGCCGCCGGGCAGCTTGTGGGCATGCTCTATGTCGGCGTGCCGCAGGAATCCGTCGCGACGCTGCGCGAGCAGATCATGGACCTGCAGGTCGGGCAGACCGGCTACGTCTACGTGCTCGACTCCTCCGGGCAGTATGTCATCTCGAAGGACGGCGCGCGCGACGGTGAGAACATCTGGGAGGCGCGCGACGCCGCGGGAAACCTCTTCATTCAGGATGTCGTCGCCAAGGCCACCTCGTTGCGATCTGGCGAGATCGGCGAGGCCCAGTACCCCTGGAAGAACGAAGGCGATGCGGACGCGCGCATGAAGGTCGCCCGCCTCATGTATTTCGAGCCCTGGGACTGGGTGATCGGCGTCGGCTCATACCTGGATGAGTTCTATGAAGCCGAACGCAACGTCGCCGCCATCGGCCGGGCGGGGAATCGCTTTCTCCTGATCGTGGCCGGCGCGGCGGTCGTGCTCACCTGTTGCGTCTGGCTGGTGGTGGCCGGTCGCCTCACCGGACGCATCATGCGAATCGTTCACCAGTTGCGCGAAGGCAGCTCGCAGGTGGCGTCGGCGGCGACGCAGGTCTCCAGCAGCAGTCAGTCCCTGGCGCAGGGAACGACGGAGCAAGCCTCATCGCTCGAGGAGATCACCAGCAGCATGGAGGAGATGGCCTCGCAAACGAGGCAGAATTCCACGAGCGCGGGCGAGGCGAGGCGACTTGCCGACTCGGCGCGGCAGGGAGCCGACAAGGGCGCGGATGCGATGCAGCGCATGAGCGCCGCCATCGACGACATCAAGAAATCCTCGGACGAGACGGCGAAGATCATTTCGACCATCGACGAGATCGCCTTCCAGACGAACCTCCTGGCGCTGAACGCCGCTGTGGAGGCGGCCCGCGCCGGCGAGGCGGGCAAGGGATTCGCCGTCGTCGCGGAAGAGGTGCGCAATCTTGCCCAGCGCTCCGCCGAGGCCGCCCGCACGACGGCTGAGAAGATTGAAGGCTCGGTGAAGAACGCGGACAACGGCGTGGCGATCAGCAAGGAAGTCGCGTCCGTGCTCACAGAGATTGTTGCGGGCAACCGCAAGGTCAGCGAACTCATCGCCGAGATCAGCGCCGCCAGCGACGAGCAGAGCCAGGGAATCGACCAGATCAGCTCTGCCGTCAGCCAACTCGACCAGGTGACGCAATCCTCAGCGGCGAACGCCGAAGAGTCGGCCTCTTCTGCGGAGGAACTGAGCGCGCAGGCCGAGGAACTGCACCGGATCGTCCAGGATCTGCGCGGCGTGGTCGGCGGCTCGGCAGACGAAGTCGAGGAACACGCCGCCTCTTCGCAACGAGGCTCCACCGGCGGAGCACAGGCCAGGTGCCGGCCCACGCTGGAGCAGCGCATGCCCGGAGGCGTCGCCAGCCAGCGGCGGCAAAGCGTCCTCGGCCGCAGCAAGACGGCGGAACAACTCATTCCGCTCGAGGACGAGGAACTGGCGACGTTCTGACGCGCTTGCTCCGGCGCCGAGTTCAGCCTGGGCGGCGCGCAGCCGATCGGATGGCTGCACGCCGCCTCGCTGCCGCCGCGCGGCGGACAACAACTCGAAGCGAATGCGCGAACTGTGGATGTGCCATGAAGCCGCCCGTGAGCGATCTCGATGACCGGCTCTTCGCTGAACTGAGCGATTTGATCCACCGCCTCTGCGGCATCACGCTGCATGAAGGCAAGAGGGAGCTGCTGCAGGCACGCCTGGGCAAGCGCATGCGAGCCCTGGGGCTCGCCACCCTGCGGGAGTATCTGGAGCACGTTCGACGTGATGACGCAGGCGTCGAGATCACCGCGATGCTCGACGCGATCTCAACGAATAAGACGTCGTTCTATCGCGAGGCGGATCACTTCGTCTATCTCGAGCAGGTCGTTCTACCTCGCCTGATTGATCGAGGGCGGAAGCGACTGCGCATCTGGTCAGCCGGCTGTTCGTCAGGTGAAGAGCCGTACACCATTGCAATCACCAGCGCCGTGACGCTTCCGCGCCTCTCGACCTGGGATGTGCGAATCCTGGCGACGGACATCTCCACGCGGGTCCTCGCGGAAGCACGGGAGGGGATCTACGACGCCGCCCGCGTCGCTGCAGTCCCGCCTCATTTACGGACGCGCTCGTTCGAGAAGGTCGGCGCGCAGACGGATCCGCGCTACCAGGTCAAGCGGGAGCTGCGCGCTCTGGTGACGTTCTGCCGCCTCAATCTGATGGTGTCGTGGCCCATGCGGGGCCCCGTCGATGCCGTGTTCTGCCGCAACGTCATGATCTACTTCGATCGTCCCACGCGCGAGCGTCTCGTGGGCAGGTTCTGGTCGCTGCTGGAGCGCGGCGGGGCCTTCTTCGTCGGTCACTCAGAGAGCCTGACAGGAGTTCAGCATCAGTTCCGATACGTTCAGCCCGCTGTCTACGAGAAGCCATAGCGAAAGGCAGGCGACGGTGAGACACACGGTCGGTGTGGCGGACATGAAGCTCTCGGGTGATCCCGAGGATCTGATCGTGACGCATGCGCTGGGCAGCTGCCTGGGCATCACAGCCTACGATCCCGTCGCCAAGGTAGGGGGGATGCTGCACGTCATGATGCCCGAGGGGCGCATGAACGCCGAGAAGGCGCAGGCGAATCCCTTCATGTTCGTCGATAGCGGCGTCCCCGTCTTCTTCCGCAGACTGTATGACGCGGGCGCCTTGAAGGCGCGCATGATCATCAAGGTCGCCGGCGGCGCCAACGTCAACAGTGTCGACAACGATCGCTTCCAGATCGGCAAGCGCAACTACATCATTCTCAAGAAGCTGCTGTGGAAGAACAGCGTGCTCATCGACGCGGAGGATGTCGGCGGCTCGCAGGCGCGAACCATGTACCTGGAGATCGGCGGCGGGCGCGTCTGGCTGAGCAGCGCCGGGAAGGAAAGAGAGCTGTGATGAGGCGGGAATCTGACCGATATCCCCACTGGGGAGGCGCCCGCGGGCTTCGCTTCTCGGACGCTGCAACGCGGAGTCAATGTCAATGTCGCTAAACGTGCTCATTGTGGACGACAGCGCTGTCACGCGGGCCATGATCGCCAAGGCCCTGCGGGCCGCCGGGCTGCCCATCGGCGAGGCACTGGAGGCGGCGAACGGCCGGGAAGGGCTCGAACGCCTCGCTGAGAATTGGGTGGACCTGGTTTTCGTCGATATCAACATGCCGATCATGAACGGCGAGGAGATGATCGACGAGGTTCGCGCGAACCCCCTCTGGGCGGACTTGCCCATCGTCGTCGTCTCCACGGAAGGAAGCCGGACTCGCATCGGAAGCCTGCGCGCCAAGGGAACCGAGTTCATTCACAAGCCGTGTTCGCCGGAGGCGATTCGCGACGTTGTGCTGAGCTTGACGGGGATACGCAATGAACCAGTCGGTGAATGAGACACTGAGTCAGGTGGCCGAGGAAGTGCTCGAGTCGCTCGCCTTCGTACTGCTCGCCTTTGCGGAGGAGGACGGGGAGGCGTCGCCGAATGAGTCGCTCCTTGCCGCCTGCATTCCCTTCGACGGGCCCTTCTCGGGAACGCTGTGGCTGCGTCTGCCCGCGGCGATTCTCGAGGAGGCAAGCGTGAACATGCTGGGTCTCGATTTCGGCGAATGCACGACGGAGGAACAGCAGGACGACGCCTTTCGCGAACTGGTCAACGTGATCTGCGGCAATCTCCTGCCGCGCGTGGCCGGTGATGAAGCCATCTTCAACATCGGCGTCGCGACGGTGGACCGGGGGGGTGGACTCGCCCCTCCGCTGGGCCAGTCGCGCATCGGTGAGGCGCGGCTTCTCCTCGAGGGAGGCGTCGCTGAGCTCAGTTTCTTCACACATGACGTCGACTGGCAGAGCAAGACGGCCGCCTGAGCGCGCCGGGGGTGATCCGCACCATGATCAAAGTCCTCATCGTCGACGACTCCGCGGTGGTGCGACAGGTGCTCTCCGCTGAACTCGCCAAGGCGCCTGACCTCGAGGTCGTTGGAACGGCTGTCGACCCCTTCGTCGCGCGGGACAAGATTCTCAGCCTCAAGCCGGACGTTCTCACACTTGATGTCGAGATGCCGCGCATGGATGGCATCACCTTCCTGCGCAAGCTGATGCGCTACCATCCGCTTCCGGTCGTCATCGTCAGTTCGCTGACGCCAGCCGGCAGCGACTTGGCGCTCGAGGCGCTGCGCATCGGAGCTGTGGACGTGGTCGGCAAACCCGGGTCGTCCTACGCCGTCAACGATATCGCGAGGCAACTCATTCGCAGCATCCGGGCGGCGGCCGCAGCGAGAATTCGCCCTGCGGGCGCCGCAGCCCCTGGCGTCGTCGCCACTCCGCCCGCGGCGTCCGGCATGACGCTCGGCACGACGCACAAGATCCTCGCCATCGGCGCCTCCACGGGCGGCACGCGCGCCATCGAGCAACTCCTTACCAGCCTGCCCGCGGATACACCCGGCACGGTCATCGTGCAGCACATGCCCGAACACTTCACCACGAGTTTCGCCAACCGGCTCAACGATCTCTCGCCGCTGGAGGTGCGCGAGGCCAAGGGCGGCGATACCGTCGTGCCGGGCGTCGCGCTTATCGCACCGGGGAACCAGCACATGGTGCTGCGACGCAGCGGCGCCAGGTACCACGTCGACATCAAGGACGGACCGCCTGTGCACTATCAGCGGCCGAGCGTCGACGTGCTGTTTCACTCTGTCGCCAGGCAGGCGGGGAAGAACGCCGTGGGTGTGATACTCACCGGCATGGGCGCCGACGGCGCCGCGGGGCTGCTCGCCATGCGCCAGGCCGGTGCGCGCACCATCGCGCAGGACGAGGCGAGCTGCGTGGTCTTCGGTATGCCCAAGGAGGCGATTCGCCTGAACGCCGCCGAGCGGGTCATCGCGCTGGAGAAGGCTGCGGAGACGATCGTCAGGAGTTTCGCCTCCGGCGACGCTGCCGCCGCCGCCTGATTGACCCCACGTGTGCATGGCCTGGTTCTCACCTTCCGCGACGGCGGCCGCGGCTGTACACTCGCGCCGGAGGTGCCGCATGAGCAGAGCCGCACGCATCGACGAAGCGCGCCTGGCGGATCGACTGGAACGCTTCGAGATCGAGACGCCCTCCTGGGGCTACGCTGACACGGGCACGCGTTTCGGCAAATACTTCCAGAACGCCGCCGCCCGCACAATAGCAGAGAGGATCGCCGACGCCGCCCAGGTGCACGGGTACACCGGCTGCTGTCCAGCGCTGGCAGTGCATGTGCTGTGGGACTTCACCCCGGACAGCGACCGGAAGCAGGTCGCGGAGCTTGCTCGACAACACGGCCTGCGCCTCGGCGCGATCAACCCCAACCTCTTCCAGGACCAATGCTACAAGTTCGGCTCGCTGACGCATCGAGAGGATGCCGTACGGCAGCGAGCGCTTGAGCATGTGCGCGAATCGATCCGCATCGGCGAAGCCGTCGGGTCGAACCTGCTCAGTCTCTGGCTTGCGGACGGGACGAACTATCCCGGCCAGGACAGCATCCGCCGCCGCTGGCTCGCTCTCCGCGATGCCTTACGGGAACTGCACGCCGCCCTGCCCGAGCCGATGCGAATGCTCGTCGAGTACAAGCCCTTCGAGCCGGCCTTCTACCACACGGACATTCCTGACTGGGGCGCGGCGATGCTACTGGCGCGCTACGCCGGACCGCAGGCGCGCGTGCTCGTCGATACC
>CAZZPX010000018.1:0-15618 GCA_964655955.1 uncultured Phycisphaerales bacterium
TCGCCGAGGCCGAGAGCCGCTATCCGCACATCCCCGAAGTGCAGGAACTCTGCGGTGCCGTCCGCCGCGCCGGCGAAGGCACCTACGGCCGCTTCCGCGAAACCCTGCGGCAGGACAACAAGTACAAGGCCCCGGCGCGGTAAGCGACGGGCCACCCAGACGGAATCGACCAGCCGACCCGCGCAACGCCGCGGGTCGGTTGTCGTTGCGCACCGGCGCGCCCGCGGTTCGAGCAACATCGCACGCTCACCGAGAAGGGCGCGGGAGCCTCATCGAAGAACGACGAGGCTTGCAACTGCGACCGCCACTGTCGAGACCGCGGCACGTAAGCTCAAGTCGCTCCGGCCCGATGCGTATTATCTACATCGATGCACTTGTCCGAGTTCTCCTCTTTCCTAACGGCCCTCTGGCCGGCGCCTTTGAACCCGATTCGTGGCTGCGCGAGTATCTGCGACGTTTCCGCGCCCGACTCGAGATCGAGTCCTACGATGCGCCCACTTCTCCCAGCAGCATCTGGGATTTTGTATAGCGTTGTCTTTCGGCATTCTAGTTGACGGAGGCAATTGTCATAGTACATTCGGTGCATTGAGGCTCTTCAAATGGCTGATGGAGAAACATGCACGCTGGTCGGGCGAACTTCATGCACCATCGCAGCCAATGGCCTGCTTGCCCTTTTCCTTGTCGTCTCGGCTGTAGCAACCGCAGGCGCGCCGATCGCGAGCCGCCGAGATAGCACACGCCCGCCGCTGGTCGGCCTGAGCTGCGGCCCCCAGGCGCTGCTGGCGCTGGCGGAGAGTCGGGATGACGGCACAGCGGCTGCGCTACGCTCGCTTCTCATGGAGGAAGCCGTGGCCCGGCCGGTCACAAGCGCTTTCGAGCTTCTCTCCTGGAGCAAGCGGGCGGGGCTGCCTCTGGTCTGCCGCCACGTCGATGCACGCGATCTCGAATCGCTGCCGCTGCCCGCGATCGGGCACTTTCGCTCCGGACACTTCGCCTTGATCTCGTCGGTTGACGAGAGATGGGTCATGATAAGAGACGACTTCACTGCACTCAATTTGCCTCGCCGCGAATTCGAGTGTGACTTCTCCGGCTTTGTTCTCTGCGCTCCACGGTAGCCGCAGAGCGCCGCAGACCACATACGAATCATAGGAGACGCGTTATGTCACGCCCTCGCGGTGATGCCGTTTGCTTCTGCGCGCCCTCGCTTGAGACTTGCATCCTCACAGTTCTTACACTCGTGCTAGCCGCATCGTCCGCGATGTGGATAAGCCGAGGCGGCGACATTCCGATCGCGGCCGCAGCGGCGCTACCGGGTGCGCCGGTCACCTCGGAGGCGGATCTGCGCGCGCTCGCCGGCGCCTGGCTTGCCCCCAAGGCGCGACTTCCCCAGCGCTGCGAGGCGTGCCAGTGCGAATTCGAAAGTTCGACGGGCGAGAACGATGAAGGGGGCAGTCCCGCGATCGACGCGGCCACCGCCGAGGTCAGCGACCAGATCAGCGCGCTCTCTGCGGGATCGCACGGCCTGTCGCTCACACTGCACTACAACTCCGATCTCGCGGACGGCTCCAACACGATCCTCGCCACGACGCTCGGCAACGGCTGGACTCACTCCCACAACAGCTACCTGCTGGAGCGCCAGGGCAATCTCTATTGGATTCGCGGCAGCAACGAGATCGTCTGCTTCAAGCGCCAGGGCGACGGCTACATCACCTCCACGGGCCAGTTCATGCAGCTTGAACTCCTTGACCCGGACAACGCGCAGGTGACGCTCAAAGATGGCACGACGTGCGCCTTTAGCCGTCGCACTGTCATGTGGCATCCCGGCGGCGACGTCTTCGCCATGGACGCCTGCGTGGACCCCAACGGGCGAGCCACGACCTATTCGTACAATTCCGAAGGTCTGCCGGCGTCGGCTACTGAGTACTTCGGCAATTCGATCACGCTGGAGTATGACGGCGGCGGCAAGCTCTCCCGCGCCGCTGCGTCCGACCGCATGGTCACGTTCGAGTATGACGCCCCGACCGGACAGCTCTCCGCCGTCGAATTGGCCGGCGGCGGCCGAATTGAGTACGACTATAACTTCATCGGTCAGATGACCCAGAAGACGCTTCCCAACGGCGACAGCTATCTTGTCGGCTACAACGGCCACTACAAGGCCCATCGCCTGACCGACGGTGCCGGCACAGTCTATCTCGAACAGTCCAGCTCCACCGACTGGGCGGTCGACCACCAGCGCTCCCTCGCCACAGGCGAGATGCACTACTTCCCTGGAACCGTGACCATCACCGACGGGCGGGGCAACGAGTGGGTGTATGCGCATGACGAGCGCGGCCTGCTCACCTCGCTGTCCGATCCCAATGGTTGCATCACCACCAACGAATACGACTCGGCGACGCTCATGCCCTCCCGCGTCGAGGATGGCAACGGCAATGCCGTCGAGTATGAGTACGATTCGATGGGCAATCGCATCCTCATGCGCGACTGCGAAGGCAACGAAACGGTCTACATGCATGAGCCGGTGCACAACAACATGATTCTCATGATCGAGCCGGATGGCGATGAGTGGCACTACGACTACGACGCCTTTGGCAATCTGATCGAGGTCGTCGATCCCCTCATCGAGGCTCCTCTCGACGCGACGCTCACCTATGAATACTACGATTCCGCCCCGCATGAAGGGCTGCTGCATCGCGCGTATGACCGCAACGGCAACGTGACCGAATGGACCTATGATGCTGAGGGAAACGTTGCCAGCGTCGTCGACCCCACCGGCGCAGTCGTGTCCTACGATTATGACGCGTTCGGCAACGTGCTCTCGCACACCGTGCACAACGACAGCGGCGATCAGGTGACGAGCTATATCTACGACGAGCGGGACCGCGTGGTCAGCACGACCGATCCGCTCGGCCATACGACGCGCTACGAGTACGATGAGAGCGGCAACCGCACAACCATGTTTGAATGCTGGCTGGATGAGAGCAACTACCGTTCTCAGGCCGAGTATGCCTACGATCACCGCGGACGCCTGATCTCGATCGTCGAGGATTCGGGCGGCATCAACCGGACGACGCAGTACGAGTACGACGCCAACGACAACAGAATCAAGTCCATCGATCCCAGCGGCGTGGCGACGGAGCATCACTATGATCCCGCCAACAGGGTTGAGCGGAGCGTCGTCGATGCGGGCGGCCTGGCGCTTGAGACTGTCTACGAGTACGACTGCGCTGACAACCTAACTGGGGTGCGCGACCCGAACGGCCACGTCACCTCTTACGAATATGACTGCCTGCATCGTCGGGTGCGCGCGACGGATGCGCTGGGCGGCACCACCGACTACATCTACTTTCCGCCCGGCGGCGGCGGGGGGGGCTGCTCCTGCGGAACGCCCGGCTCAAGCCTGCCCAAGTGCATCATCGACGCGGAGGGGAAGATCACTCAATACGAGTACGACGCCCTCGATCGCACCATCTCCGAGACGCGCCAGATCGGCGTGCAGGACTGCGATCGCGGACCCATTGACGGCGTCGACGCCACGATCAGCTACGACTACGATCCCAACGGGAATCAGCTCTCTGTCCACGATCCCAACGGCAACACCGTCTCCTACACATACTCGGCGCGCGATGAAGTCGAATCCATGACCAATGGCAGTGGGGAGACGACGGCGCACGAGTACGACGCCGCCGGCAACCGGGTCATACAGATTCCGCCGCACGGCAACGTAATCGTCTACGAGTACGATCTCCAAAACAGGCTGACGGGCGTGAGCGATTCGCTCGGCGATGTCGTTTCATATTCTTATGACTGCGCCGACAATCGGACGAGCGAGACCAATGCGCTCGGCCACACGACGACCACCGTCTATGACAACCTGGACCGCCCGCTTACGGTGATCGACGCGCTCGGGTCGACTACGATGTATGAGTACGACGCGGTCGACAACCTGCTCTCAATGACCGATCGGGAGGGCAACGTCACCGAGTACGACTACGACGGCGCGCACAGGCGCATCGAGATGCGGATGTGGCCGGATGCGGACGACCTCGGTGCGCCAGCCGTCGCGACATATGAGTACGATGCGGTCGGCAACGTGACGCGCATCGTCGACGCCGAGGGCCGCGCCACAGAATATGAATATGACGCGCTCGATCGGGTCGTGATCGAGGCATTCGCCGACGGCACGGAGCGGCGCTTTACATACGACGCGGCGAGTAACATGATTGCGCGCGAAGACAATATGGGGGAGGATGATAGCCCGGGCAATGTCACCGCCTATACCTTCGATGACCTGCATCGTCTTGTGCAGCGCGACTACGCCACTGGGCATACGGATACACTCACGTACGATCTCGGCGGCCGCGTCCTCAGCGCGGAGAATGACTTCTCGCGCATCGAATACCAGTACGATGCAGCCAATCGCATCATGCAGAGTACGCAGAGCAGCAGCTACGTGGGTTGGACTACATACAGCCACACCGTCTCCTACGTTCACGATGGCGTGGCGAACACGCGGACGATCACCTATCCAAGCGGCAAGGTCGTCGTCGAGACGCGAGACCTCCGCGGCAGGCTCGGCACCGTCACGCAGGACGCTGCGCTCCTCGCTGATTATGAGTACGATCTTGCCGGCCGCGTGACCCGCAAGAACTTTGGCAACGGCACGCACGCCGAGATGAGCTACAATGACAACAACTGGATGACCGAGCTGCGGCACATTGGCACGGACGGCGTGACGACGTTCGCGGGGTTCGGCTACAGCTACGACCTCGAAGGCAATCGCCTCACTGCTGAGAATCTCCAGGCCGCCATTGCCTATGCCGATGGCAAGCCGGTGACGCATTCTGAAGTCTATGAATACGATGACATCTATCGCCTGATCGACTATCGGCGGGGCGAGTGGGCGAGCGGTGACGTGCCCGCACCGCGCCGCCAGCGTGAGTGGGTGCTCGACAATGTGCATAACTGGACAAAGTTCAGCGTGCATGACCTCGAGACCGGGGAGAATGCGGACTACTGCAACTCGGTCAATCAGATGAACGAGTACGACGATGCCTCGACGGACGGAATGTGTCCGATCCCCGATGACGATGGCCTCGCGGACGACTTCATGGTGAGTCCGTGCGAACCGATCCCTCAACTTCTGCTTGTGGCGGGAGCACAGAACGTGCAGCTCCCACCGCAGCCGCTGCCAGTCACTGGTCTCAACCGCGCTCATGATAAGAACGGCAACCTAGTCAGCGACGGGGGGCGCCAGTACTATTATGACTACCAGACCAACGCGGCGAGCTGCCCGCGCGCGGCGAACTTGCTCACCATGGTGGAGGAGAGTGCCGGCGGAACAGTACTTGGGGAATATTGGTACGACACGGCCGGCCGTCGCATCCGCAAGGAGGCAGGCGGCGTGACAACCGTCTACGTGTACTCGTACGACTGGCGAGTTATTGCCGAGTACGAGGATGGGGCGCTTGCGCGAGATCTCGTCTACGGCGACGGAATCGACGATATCTTGTCGCTCGAGCGAGCTTCGGACGGCAGTCGCTACTTCTATCACCCCAATGCCCTCGGAAGCATTCTCGCACTTACGGACAGCCTGGGGACATCGGCGGAACGGTATTCATACGACGCGTACGGCGCTGCGCAGTTGTTCGACGGCGCAGGGGCGGCGATCTCGGCGTCGGCGCTGGAGAATCCCTATCTCTTCTGCGGGCGGCGATTGGATTTCGAAATTGCGCTATATCAGAACCGCGCCCGCTACTATGACCCTGTCGCCGGCCGCTTCCTGACCCGCGACCCGCTGGGGAGCTGGTGGGATCGGTTTAATGGCGGCGGCGCCTACACCTACGTCGGCGGAAACCCGCTGTCGCGCGTTGACCCGCTGGGCCTCGAGACGTTCGAGGTGGAGAATCAATTGTCTGGCAGTGAGAAAACGAACTATCTCGGAACCTACTGGACGTACAACTGGAAGAGCACCGGAAAGGGTCTCGTTTCCTTCGATCTCACGGTTACCGATAAGAAGGTCTCTGTCTTTAAGATCGATGACAACTCAAACAACACAGAAGCGTTTGTGGTTATCAGCCGATACCACGTCCCGCACACCTGGGTGTGGCACACAACCGGCACGATCTCGCATGCGGCGAACGGCTGGGCTAAGAAGGTGTGTTGCGATGAGAAGAAGGACACCTGGGGCGTAATCGTTAACGCTAAATTCGTCGCGACCGCGGGCAAGCTCGCCGTGAAGGAGGGCGGGAACGCCGGCGGCAAGGGCGAAGTCAAGGGCATCGAGATTTCCGGCGGGTCGAGCTGGGAGGCCGGCCGCGAGAATCAGGGCTTCACAGTCCAGCCCTCCGCCAAGTACAAGCTCTGTCCGGACGGCAAGGGTGGCTATACCGTCAAACTCATCTCCACTCACGGTGAAGGCATCGGCGATAAGGAAGATGCCTGGTATTACTTCCATAAGGTTGACGGCGTGAACTGGTTCGCCTCGAAGCTTACGCATCGCAAGAAGTAAGGATCGACAGGCGAACACGACGCGCATACATGGTACCGCAGACAAAGCCTGACAAATGGAACCAGGGAATCGCGATATGAACGAGAACAGTAACATCAGAATGCTCAGGCGGGCGGTAACGGTGCTGGCGCTATTTGGAGCGGCAGCGTCGACTGCGTACGCCGACGCCTGGAGTGCGTCCTGGGGTATCGTGCAGGGCGACGTCGCCGGCGGGGCCGACGATATCGTCTACTGGAACGATCAACCCAATCTCTGGGGACTTTGGGCCGAGGCCGAGATGTATCACATGCACCCGCCGCTTTCGCACGAGTACGGCATCGATGAGGAGGTGCTCGATCCGCTCGGTGACGGCGTCGCCAGCATCGGGCCCCTGGCGACGGGGGATCTCGCAGAGGTCGACTGGGTTCAGGCCGGTGTTGCGCAGAGCGCGCAGGCGCCCTACGTCGACATCAGTCCGACACACGACGTATACAGCGCCGCGCACGATGAGCCCGCAAGCTGGTCACAGGCTGCGGGTTTCGGGCAACATGACAATCTCTTTCTCCTCGAGTTCGACGGCAACGATCCGCCGCCCACAGCCCTGGCTACGATTCATCTGACCGGTAATTGGAATCTCGAGGGCGACTCGGAGCCTGATGACAACTGGTGGGCCGACTGGTACACCTACGTCGAAGTCTACGAAACAAGCACCGGCGACGTTCTGGCGTGGCGCGATGAGTACCATCGGCTGGACGGGCCGGGGTATGACTCTGACACCGGCGAGGTGCAAATCGAGTTCCAGGTCGAGCTGGCGTACGCCACCGCGTATTCACTGCGTTTCTGGATGGATGCGGAGTCATATGCCGTCGCCGTCCCGCAGCCGAGCGCGATTGTAGTGCTTGCGACGTGCGGCCTCATCGCCGTGAGGCGCCGCCGGTGCGAGAGAACGAGATAGCGGCAGCGGAGGCGCCGACTCCCGGGCGGGGTCGCGCCGGCCTGTGTTGAATTGATCGCGCGGACGGCCGGGATTACTGCGTCGTGCGCTCGGCGGTGGCGATGAGCTGCACGCGGGCGCTTTGCAGGCGGCGGCGCAGGACGGCGGCGATCTGCTGCATGAGTCGGTAGCCCACCTCGAAATCGGCTTCGCAGAGGTCGCGCAGCTCCTTGCCCTCGATGCAGACGATCTTGCCGGCCTCGCGCACGACCGCGGTCGCTGTTTCCTGGTACGGCTCGACGAGCGAGGACCAGCAGAAGAGCTGTCCGGCGGTGATGTTGTCGACGACGAAGCGTTCGCCCGCGTCGCCGGCAAATGTAATATCGACCGAGCCGCTGAGGACGAGCTTGAGGCAGGTGGCGGTGTCGCCTTCCTCGAAGATGACCTCGCCCGCGTCGACAGCGCGCTCCTCGCTCATCATAGCGATGGTCTTGAGCACCTGTTCCGAGAGGCCGGCGAACCAGGGATAGCGGCGAAGCAGTTCGGGTGAGATCATGGTTCGTTTCTCCATCGCTGCAGGATGTCGAGCACTTCGTCGAGCACTCGGGGGAGTGCAGCGGCGACGGGCGCTGTGCACTCTTCGCTGAACGTGAAGACATCCGCCGCCTCCACGCCGATGATCATGATACCGTCGTCGGCGGGAAGTTCAGCGCCGCACGTTCTGCCCAGGGCGAGGGCGGTGGCGAGATTGGCGTCATGTGCGGAGGCGCTGTGCTGCGTGGGGATGGAATTGACTTTGAGACGCAGGATCGTTCCCGGCGCGGCGTCGCCGGTGCGGATGGCGTCGATGATGATGGCGCGGTCGTAGCCGACCAGGCGCTCCATGAGCTGCAGTCCGCCGCGCTGATCCTCGTCGACCTCGACATCGGCGAAGCCGCGCTGAGGGAGCAGTTCGCGCAGGCGAGCGGCGACGAGGGGTCCCACCGCGTCGTCCGTCAGCAGCGCGTTGCCGAGGCCGAGGACGAGCGTCCGCCGCAGAGACGGGCGACCGCTGAGCGAGGGAGCGGCTTGAAAGTGGGGGGACGACATGGGGGCGGAATATCTACTGACCAAATCAGGCTGTGCAAGGGCGGCCGCGCATGCGTCCTCTGCTTCCGACAGTAGTCATTCGAGCTTCGTCATTTCCTCAATAGGGCGCCTCGCGCTGGAGCTTTTCGAGGACCGTGCCGTCGCTTTGCCGGATGTTCACGATCATGGGCATCTGGCCGGGGAGGAAGTGCGTGGCGCAGCCGAAGCAGGGATCGTAGGCGCGGAAGGCCATCTCGATCTTGTTGAGCAGCCCTTCCTTGACGACGGTGCCCTTCTTGATGAGTCCCTGGGCGGCCTTCTTGACGCTCATGTTGATGGGGGCGTTGTTGTTGGTCGTGCCCACGACGAGGTTGACGCGGGTGAGGATGCCGCGCTCGTCGGTCCAGTAGTGGTGGGTGAGCGTGCCACGCGGCGCCTCGACGGAGCCGACGCCTTCGGTCGGCGTCTGCGTGGGCAGCGTGCGGAAGTCGTCGCTGGTGATTTCCGGATCGGTCGCCAGTTCAACCCAGCGCTCGGTGGCGTAGAGCAGTTCGACGAGGCGGGCCCAGTGGGTGGCGAGCGTGTGATCGACGGGCTTGCCGCCGAGGGTGTCGTAGAACTTCTCGTATTCTTCCTGGGCGAGGGGCGTTGCCATGCCGTCCGCAGCGTTGAGGCGCGAGAGGGGCGTCGCCTTATAGACGCCGCTGTCCTCACCGTCGACGAACCCCTTCCAGCCGACCTTCTTGAGATAGGGGAACTTGAGGTAGGACCAGGATTCGACGTGTTCATCGATGTACTGCGTGTAGTCCTTGGGATCGTACTTGTGCAGTTCCTTGCCGCCTGGCCCGGTGACGCGGATCTTGCCGTCGTAGAAGTTGACCTTGTTGTTGGCGTCCACCGTGCCCATGTTGTAGGTGCGATGGATGTAGGCGTCGTTCTTGATGAGATCGACGTAAGCGCTGTTGCCCAGGACGATGTCGCTGAAGACCTGCAGGCTGAAGCGTGCGAATTCGATGGCGTCGCGGCCGAGCGCCTCGATCTCGGCGCGCTGCTCTGCGTTGATGCCCCGGCTGACGCCGCCCGGCAGGCCCCAGTTGAGATGCACCTTGCGGCCGGCCATCATTTCGATGAGGTGGTGGCCGTCCTTGCGCATCTTCAGCACCTTGCCCGCCGCGTCCATGCCGACCGTCTTGATGACGCCGAGGATGTTGCGCTCGGCGGGCGGGGCGTCGGGGCCGACGACGAAATCAGGCGCGCCGAGGGCATAGAAGTGCGTGGTGTGATCGGTGGCGTAGAAGATGGAGTACATCAGCTCGCGCAGCTTTTTCGCCGCGGGAGGCGGATCGACGTGAAAGACGGCGTCGATCGCCTTGGTGGCGGCCATGTGGTGCGCTTCGGGGCAGACGCCGCAGATGCGATTGGTGAGGTTGGGCATGTCCTCGACCTGCCGGCCGACGCAGAAGCGTTCGAAGCCGCGCAATTCGGGGATGAGCAGGAAGCAGTCCTGCACGTCGCCCTCTTCGTCGAGAAAGATGTCGATCTTGCCATGCCCTTCCAGGCGGGTGATGGGATCGATGGAGACGCGTTTGGTCGCGGTGGCGGTGGCCATGTCTCACTCCAGTCGTGCGGGAGCGTGGGGAGGTCTCAGGTGGCGAGCGCTGCGGCCCGGGGGGCGGGTTTGGGCGCGGTGGCAGCGGGGGCCGGCTTCTGCGTGCGGCGGAGCAGGCCGCCCGCGAGGCTGAAGCGATAGAACGAGCCGATCGGATCGGGGATGCCTTCCTCGACGATGCGCTGGATCTCCTGCGGATCATTGGAGTCGATCACGGAGGCGAGTCCGGCCATCATGCGGGCGCCGAAGTCCTCGACGCCGGCGTTGGGTCCGTAGCAGCCGATGCAGGGCGAGCCGACGGTGGGGCAGAGCGCTCCGCAGCCGCCGCGGGTGGCGATGCCGCAGCAGAGGATGCCCTGTTCGAGGAGGCAGATGTCGGGGTCGGGCTTGATCTGCCAGGTGCGTTTGAATTCCTTGATCTTCTTCTCGCTGCGGGTGCGCGGGCAGACATCGCAGACGGTGGTGGCTTCGCCGATGACGCTGCCGGCCGGGGGAAGCTGACCGGCGGCGATGGCGGCGAGGGCCTTCCAGATCCAGTCCGCTTCCGGCGGGCAGCCGGGCAGGTAGTAGTCGACATCGACCGTCTGGTCGAGCGTGCGCACCGTGTCGTAGAAGACGGGGAGGTGCAGGTCGAAGCCGTTCACCGCGGCGTGCGGCTCGGGGTAGATGCCCTCGGGATTCTCGGTGGAGACGCTGTCCTTGTAGGCGATGTGGAAGATCTCCTCGCGACTGGCGACGTTGCCCAGTCCCGGGATGCCGCCTTCCTGCGCACAGGAGCCGAAGGCGACGAGCACCTTGGCCTTTTGCCGCAGCAGTCGCGCCATGTATTCCTGCTCGCTGTTGCGGATGGCGCCGTTGAAGAGGCAGACGTCGATGGACTTGTCGTCCAGGGCTTCGATGTCGTGCGTCTTGGTGTCCATGATGCAGGGGCACATCATGATGTCGAAGGCGGCGGCGGCGTCGAGGATCTTCTCGTTGATCGCCAGGATGGAAATCTCGCACCCGCCGCAGGACGCGGCCCAGTAGATGGCGAGCTTCGGCTTGGCGGGGTTTGCATTCTCGCTCATACGGGCACCTCCAGGTTCTCGGCATGCTCATCGGCGATCGCCTGCAGAGCGCGCTCGATCTCAGCCGGATCCTCCTGCCAGTTGTCGCTCCAGCGCAGGGGGCCGAGGCTGCGTACTTCTTCGACCATTTCGTCGATCGCCGCCGCCAGGATGTGACCCTCAGCGGCGGAGGCCCACTGCAGGCGCAGGCGGCGTCGATCGACGCCCATCTGCGCGAGCGTGTGCTCGAGCATGGTGTAGCGGCGGATCGCCTTGTAGTTCTGCTCCATGTAGTGGCATTCGCCGGGGTGGCAGCCGGCGATCATGACGGCGTCCGCGCCCAGGGCGAAGGCCTTGAGCACGAACTGCGGGTCGACCCGGCCGCTGCACATCACGCGCACGATGCGGACGTTGGGGTCGTGGCGCATGCGGGCGATGCCGGCGCCGTCGGCGGCGCGGTAGGAGCACCAGTTGCAGAAGAAGCCGACAATCTTCGGTTCGAATTGCTCGTCGCTCATGGCGCTTAGTCCTTGACGGCAACGGGTTCAGTGACGGGTCCAACGGAAGGGGCGGCGTCCCAGAGCAGGCCTTCGAGTTCGGCGAAGATCTGCTCGTTGCTGAAGTGCGCCCCGCTGATCACCTGGGCCGGGCAGGCGGCGACGCACGTGCCGCACCCCTTGCACAGCGCCTCGATGATGTGGCTGACGCCTCGCTCCTCGAGGAAGTCGATGGCGTTGAAGGGACACATGGTGTTGCAGATGCGACAGCCCGAGCAGTTCTCCTCGTCGATCGTCGCCACGACGGGCTCCACCTCGACGAAGCCGCGAGTGATCATGTTGCTGATGCGTGCGGCGGCGGCGGCGCCCTGGGCGACGGAGGCGGGAATGTCCTTGGGGCCCTGGCAGGCGCCGGCGATGAAGACGCCGTCCGTCATCGTCGCCACCGGATCGAGCTTGGGGTGCCGCTCCGTGAACCACCCCGCCATGCTGCAGGAGATGCCGCACTTGAGGCCCATTTCCTTGGCGTCGACGCGCGGTTCGAGAGCGCCCATGAGCACGACCATGTCGAGCGGGAAACGCCGCTGTTTCCCCAGCAGCGTGTCTTCCACCTGCACGATCAGCTTGCCCTCTTCGCCGGGGTTGCGGGCGGCGTCGGTGACTTCCGCGACCCGGCCGCGCACGAAGTGCATCCCCTCGCCGAGGAGTCGATCGTAGAACTCCTCGTAGTCCTTCATGTTCGTGCGCATGTCGATGTAGAAGGAGTAGACCTCGGCATCGGTTTTCTCGAGCGCGAGATGGCCAAACTTCAGGGCCGTCATGCAGCAGACGGCGGAGCAGTAGGGGTTGTAGTTCTTGTCGCGGCTGCCGACGCAGTGCACGATGCCGATCGACCTGGGCTCGGTCACGCCGTCGCGCAGCACGACTTTGCCGCCCGTCGGCCCGGAGGCGTTGCACAGGCGCTCGAATTCGAGGTTGGTGAAGACGTTCGCCAGGCGCCCGTAGCCGTACTGCGGCACGCGGCGGCAGTCGAAGAGGTTGTATCCCGTCGCCAGTACGATGTTGCCGACGTTGAACTCGAGCAATTCATCCTGCTGTTCGAAGTCGATGGCGTCGGTGGGGCAGAGCTTCTGGCAGGCCTTGCAGATGCCGCGGTCGAAGAAGATGCACGAGTCGGCGTCGATGACGGGAATCTTGGGCACGGCCTGGGGGAAGGGGGTGTAGATCGCCTTGCGATAGCTCGTGCCGGCTTCGTAGACGTTGTCCACGACCTCGGAGGGGCACTTCTCGGTGCACAGGCCGCAGCCGGTGCACGGCTCCTCCTTGACGTACCGGGCCTTCTTACGAATCTTGACCGTGAAGTTGCCGACGGAGCCTTCGACGCTCTCCAGTTCCGACCAGGTGAGCAGCGTGACGTTCTCGTGCTGGCCGACCTCGGACATCTTGGGGGTGAGGATGCAGGCGGAGCAGTCGAGCGTGGGGAAGGTCTTGTCGAACTGGGCCATGTGCCCGCCGATCGACGGCTCGCGCTCGACGAGCACCACGGGGTAGCCCGCGTCGGCGAGTTCGAGCGTCGCCTGCAGACCCGCGATGCCGCCGCCCACCACCAGCGTCGTCCGGTTGACCTCGACGCGCTTGGCTTCGAGCGGCTGCTGCTTCTTGGTGCGTTCGACGGCGGCCGACACCAGGGCCTTGACCTTGTTCGTGGCGATCTTGCGATCCTTGGTCACCCAGGAGACATGCTCGCGGATGTTGGCCATCTGGAAGAGGTAGGGGTTGAGCCCGGCGTTGGTGCAGGCGCGGCGGAAGGTCTTCTCGTGCAGGTGCGGCGCGCAGGCCGCCACCACCACGCGCGTCAGGCCCTGCTCGCGAATGTCCTGTTCGATCATCGCCTGGCCGAGCGACGAGCACATGAACTTGTAATCGCGGGCCACGGCGACGTCGTTGACGTTCTCGCCGATCCACTTGGCCGCGGCTTCGCAATCGACGACCCCGCCGATGTTGCTTCCGCAGTGGCAAATGTAGACACCGACTTTCTCAGCCATCGCGGTTCTCCGGTTCAGTGACCACCAGCCTGGGGCAGGGGAAGTTCCTTGGAATCCTTCTTGCGCTTCGCCGGCCTCTTCTTCTCGGCGGACTCCGCCGGCGCGTCCGTTATCTTCGCCTTGAGGACGGGCTCGGCGGGGACGATCTCCCGGCCGAAGCCAAGCTGGTTGTAGGGGATGCCGAACGCCGCTCCCAGCAATTGCGTGAAGAAGAGCACGGGGAGATGGAAGCTCGTGCCGAAGCGGGCGTTCACCTGTCCCTGATAGGCGTCAAGGTTGAGCTGGCACATGGGGCAGAGGCAGGCGACGACGTCAGCGTTGTAGTCGTCGGCGCTGTAGAGCAGCCGGCGAATCAGCTCGTGTGCTTCGGGTTCGCTGATCTGGGTCATGTGTCCGCCGCAGCAGTGACCCTTGACGGGATAGTCGACGACCGTCGCGCCCAGCCAGCGCAGCATCTCGTCGAGACGCTGCGGGTATTCCGGGTCGTCGCCGTTGTCGTAGGGACGGATGATCTGGCAACCGTAGTACGGCGCCACGCGCAGCCCGTGCAGCGGCCGTACGATCAGTTCGCGCAGGCGCTTCTCGCCAACATCCTCGTAGATGACGTCGAGCAGATGGCGGATGCGCACACGGCCCGGGGTGTAGTTGAGTCCGCCCGCCGCCAGCGCTTCGTTGATCCGTCCGCACAACCCCTTCTGGTCGCACATGACGTGATCGGTCTTCTTGAGATTGAGGAAACAGGCGCTGCAGGAAGCGACCAGGTCGGTCGCGTCGGCATCGATCAGCGCCAAGTTGCGGGCGATGACCGCATGGGCCACGGTGCGATCGAGCGTGAAGTACTCGGTGGCGCCGCAGCAGTTCCAGTCTTCGATGGGCGCGAGGGTGAGGCCCAGCAGTTCGGTGACCTTGGCGATGGAATGTTCGTAGGCAGCCGCGGTGGCTTCCGAGGAACACCCGGGGTAGTACGCGTACTTCACGCCTTGCCTCCCAGGCTCTCCGCCTTCTTGATGATGCGTTGCAGTTGGTCCACGCCCTTGATCCGTGTGGGCGTCAGCGACATGCGCCCCTTGCGCAGCATGGAGAGGCCCAGCGGCCCCATGCGCAGAGCGCTGATCGGCTTGTTGCTCAGGTAGTAGCGGCTGGCAAGACCCAGTTCGAAGCTGCGGCCGTACTTGCGCACCAGATCCGTGAACGTCCGCGCCAGGGCGGGGGCGTCGGTTCCCTTGGCCCGGCCTTCGCGGATGGACATGGCCTTGAGCGTGTACATGAGATCCGTGATGGGGATCTCCTTGGGGCAGCGCTGCGTGCAGTAGTAGCAACTGACGCAGAACCACATGGTGTTCGCCTTGAGCACCTCTTCCTTCATGTTCTGTTGGAGCATGTTGATGAGGGCGCGCGGGGAGTGATCCATGTCCGCGCCGTTGGGACACGACCCGCCGCACGTGCCGCACTGAATGCAGGTGCGGATGCGCTCGCCGTGGGGCGTGGCCTCGATGACGTCTTCGAAGAAAGTTCGAGCCGTAGCAGGTGCAATCATGCGATACCTCGCGCGCTGAGAAGGCACGAACAGCCGCCGTGCCGGCAAGACGCGCGGTCGGTTGGCCGTCGAAAACTCCGCTGCACAATCGCCGGGAGATCGCCCGGAAAAGCGACTCCCACGCCCACTTATCGCGATATCAGACTCGTTTGTCTACTCCATCAACCCCGAAATCGGGTGCGGCGCTGGTAATTCCAGCGCAACCGGCAGAATCGGTCCGACGCACTCGCCCAGCCAGGGAAGCCGAGTGATGCAAATAGCTGTCACAGCGTTAGTTATGGAGATATACCCAAAACCAGGGGGTCCTCTTCTGGCGGATCCCCGAAAGTGGGCATTTTTCGGGTGCCCGCAGACCGGGCTGAACGCGGAGGGCGGGAAGTCGCCGGGGTAGTGGT
>CAZZPX010000019.1:0-2109 GCA_964655955.1 uncultured Phycisphaerales bacterium
GAAAACGGCCGTCATCAACAAGCGCGCCGGCGGCATGGGCTTGATCTCAGGACGCAAAGCCTTCCAGCGACCGATGAAAGACGGCGTCGCGCTGCTCAACGCCATCCAGGATGTGTACCTGGACAAGAGCATCACGATCGCGTGAGCCGAGCGCGAGAAGGCAGGAACAACACACCACGTCACCGGCAATGACGCCCGGGGACGAGGCGACCAAGTCGCGAGTCCCCGGGCATTCTGCGCGCCAAGAGCGTGCGCAGCGAGCGGGTCTTGGATCAGGCGCGCACGCCGCGGTAGATGCTGGCGATGCCGAGCGTGAGGCGCTGCTGCGTGACCTGCTTGAATCCGGCGTCCTCCATGAGGCGGCGCATCTGCGCCTCGCCGATGAACGTGTTCACCGACTCGGGCAGGTAGCGATACGCGCCGGTGCGATCGCGGCTGATTAGCGTCGCGGTCACGGGCAGCACGCGGCGGAAGTAGAAGTTGTACATGCCGCGCAGGACTCGGTTGCGCGGCAGGGTGAACTCGAGAATCATCAGCCGCCCGCCGGGGCGCAACACGCGCTGGAACTCGGCGATCGCCCGGGCCGGATCGGCGACGTTGCGGATGCCGAAGGCGATGGAAACGACATCGAAGCTCGCGCTGTCAAAGGGCAGGTCCAGCGCGTCGCCTCTGAGGTACTCGATCGGTGCGGCACGCGGCGGTGTCGGCTTGTTGGCCGCGATGTCGAGCATGGCCTGGGTGAAATCGAGGCCGACCACGTCACCCGCGCCGCTGCGCGCGAAGAGCCGCGCCAGATCGCCCGTGCCGCACGCCACGTCGAGCACACGCTCGCCGGCTCTCACATCGGCGTGGCGCACGGCTGCCCGGCGCCACGCCTGGTCGCGCCAGAGCGAATGCACGCGATTGTTGAGGTCGTAGCTGGGCGCGATGGCGGCGAACATGGCCTCGACGCGCCTGGCCTTGTCGCCGCGGCTGTGCGGGTCCTTGAGCAGGGCGTCGGTCCAGGCGAGATCCCCCGAATCGGCGGTCTCTGAAGTCGCTGATTGTGTAATCGGATCATCAGGAGTCAACGGAAGGCCTCGCCTGCGTAGGTGTCGGGTACGATATGGGCATGAGAACCCGCACGCCAATGAGATCAGCGCGTTTCCCCTGGCTCGCCTGTTTCGTCCTGCTCGCAGGCGTGGTGGCGAGCGGATGCACCGTCAATCCCGCCACGGGCCGGCGACAATTCAACCTGCTCAGCACCGAGTCGGAGATCGCCATGGGCCTCGAGGCCAAGCCGCAGGTCATCCAGGAGTACGGCGGGGAGGTCAGTGATCCGAAGCTGAAGGCGTATGTGAGCGATATCGGCATGCGGCTGGCGGCGGAGACGGAAGGGGCTGGACCCGAGTTTCCCTGGTCCTTCACCGTGCTCAACAGCGATGTGATCAACGCCTTCGCCCTGCCGGGCGGCCAGGTCTTCATCACCAAGGGCCTGCTCGCCAAGATGACCAACGAAGCGCAGCTCGCGGGCGTGTTGGGGCACGAGGTCGGCCACGCCGTCGCCGAGCACGGCGACGAGCGCATCAGCCAGCAACTCATTGCGAGCGGGGTGGTGGCGGCGGCGACGATCGCCGCGGCCGATGCGGACGACGATCTGGTGCGCCAAGGCGTGCCGCTGCTCGTCGGGCTGAGCGGGCAGGGATTTCTTCTGCATTACAGCCGCGACCAGGAGCACGAGTCCGACTTGCTCGGCGTGCGCTACATGGTGCGTGCGGGGTACGACCCGAGAGGGCAGTTGCAGGTCATGCAGATCCTGCAGGAGGCGAGCGGCGGCGGCGGGGGCATCGAATTCTTCAGCACGCACCCCAACCCGGAGAACCGCGTCGACCGCATCCGCGGACTCATCAAGGGCAAGTACGCGTACACGCAGAACAACCCCAGCTTCCAGCTCTACGAGGAGCGCTTCCGCGCGAACGTGCCCGCGTCGATCCTTCTTCAGCAGACGCCGTAGACCGCGCGTCAGCGCTGCAGCGCCGGCAATTCGCTGAGCGGCTCGAAGCCCTCGGTCTCCTCGGGACAGAATTCGCGCAGCAGGCTGAGCACGAGCACGTTCCAGGAGACGAAGCC
>CAZZPX010000019.1:2119-5801 GCA_964655955.1 uncultured Phycisphaerales bacterium
CCCGCGGGCCAGAGTCCGCGGCCGCCGTCGTCGTAGCACTCGACTAGGCTGCCGTGCTCGTTGAGGCTGACGAGCAGCAGATCGGCGGTGCCGCGGGTGAGTTGAGCAGCTTCGTCCAGCTTGCCGTAGCGCGCGAGGCCCTTGGCCATGTAGTAGTTGGAGAGGATCCACACGGGGCCCATCCAGTTGGAAACGGGCGTGCGCGACTCGGCCTTGTAGTCGTAGATCAGCGCCCTGGGCGCCTGGTTGAAGTAGACGCTTGCCGCCGAGAGCGTGCGCACGCCGGACGGGCTCCAGTACTCCTCGCGATCGAGCAGCAGGCGGAACATGCACTCGGCCTGCGCCTGGGTGGGCACGCCGGCGTAGAGCGGCAGGAAGGAGACCCAGGAGTGCAGCGGTCGGCGTTTGCCGGCGATGGTCTCGGCGACGACCTCATCTGCGAGATGGGCGCTGCCGCCCTTGTAGCGCAAGGCGACGTAGAACCCGCCGCTGTCGTCGCGATGCCACGCCAGTTCGTTGAGCAGCCTGCGCAAACGCTCGGCGCGGCTGCGATTCCAGGCGGCCTGCTTGCTCATGTTGAGCAGTTCCGCGAGTCGCGCCATCGCCTCGTATTCGAGGATCAGGAAGGCGGTGGCCCCGGGGTCTTCGATGCTGCGGTCGGGCGTGGAGAAGGTGAGCAGATCGTTGTCGAAACCGGTCTGCAATGAGGAGTGCGCCAGCGCCAGGCCGTGCATCCCGATGTAGTGCACCTCGGTGAAGCTCAGGTGGCGTTCGAGGCGTTCGTAGAGGCTGTTCTGGATGAGCCAGGCGATGCCGGCTTCTCCCTTGCCCTCCGCGATGCGCAAGGCGAACTGGGCGAGAACGGACTTGGTCGGCTCGTGCTCGTGCGCCTTGTGGCACAGTTCAATGCGATGAACCAGCCCGTCGGCGCGGGCGCAGTCGAGAAAATTGAGCAGCGTGCCGGCGAGCACGTCGTGAAAGGCGGGGTGGCGGGCGAGTTCGATCGCCGCTTCCGACGCGTCATGGTGGAACATGCCCAGCGAGTAGTCACCGCTGTTGAAGACGTCGAGATAACCGGCCGAGGTGGGCGCATCGTCGGCTCGCGCCCGCAGAAACGCCTCTCCCTCGCTGGTGAGCGGCATGGGCGAGAGCCAGGGATGCGCGAAGCGCGCCGCGGGCGGACGCCGGCACAACACAGACTCGCGAAGCAGGAAGTCGTAGAGAACCTGGTACTTGCTCATCATCCCATCCTCACAGCGGAGTCCGCGAACGAGAGGGGCCCAGGCGTCCACGGCGCGCCCATCGTAGCGACGCGGGGGCGTTGCCGCGCCTTTCGCAACGCCCGGCGCCCCTCCGCGCTCGAGCCGCGGGTGGAAACACTTCCGCAACAAGTTGGCAAAAAGTGTTTGGCACTCTTGCCAAAGGCGCTATACAGTGTTCCCAGCATCTCGCAGCCGACACATCGCTGGGCTTGACTCCATGTGCTCCGACAGAGTCAAGCCCAGCTCTTTTTTGAAGCGGATGAGGCGCGGCCCCGTCGATGCACGCTCAGTCGGCGGCGCAGGCCTGTTCGATCCGTGCCGCAAAGTCGGCGGCATGGGCCAGCGCTGCGGCGGTCTCGTGGCGCACGCGCTGGCGATCCGCCTCGTCGTCCAGCAGGGGCAGGTTGATGCGCACGTTGCATTCAGCGCTGCGGGCGGCGGCGTGCGCGAGAATGGCGGCGACCGCCAGGTCGCTGTGCAGATGCCGATTCGTCTTGCCGCTGAGCGCCTCGAGCAGGCGCAGCAGATCGGCGCAGCAGGCGGCGCACGCCTGGGGCACGCGAATCGCCGCCACCACTGCTGCGGGAAGCTCTTCGCGTCTGCGGGCATCGTCCCGGTCGAGCTTCAGCAGGGCGTTGAGCAGTTCATAGGCGGCCGCGTCCTGTTCGCTCAGTTCGAGCAGCAGCGACCGATAGCCGCTGAGTTGCCGCAGCGCCTGCTGCAGCTCCGCTTCGTGTTCGCGGAAGCGCTTCTTGCCGACTGAGTAGTTCACGACCATCGCGCCCAGCGCCGCTGCCAGCGCTCCGACGACTCCGACGACCGCGCCGCCGCCCGGCACGGGTGACTTGGCGGCAAGCTCGTCGAGAAAGGCGTCGATTGTCCGTGAGGCGAGGTTCACGCGGCGTGGCGCTCCCTGGGGCGACGGCGATTACTGCGGCTGGGGCTTCTCGTAGACCAACGTGACGGTGTTGCCTCGCTCGTTGTAGCTGACTTCCGTCATGAAGGCGCGCATGATGAGGATGCCTCGTCCCGTGGGCAGATCCAGCCGCTCATCCGTGGTGGGATCGGGCACGCTCTCGGGATTGAAGCCGGGGCCGGGATCGCTGATTCTCACCCACACGCGCTGGGGCGTGACCTGATACGTGATGCGCACGGCCGCCCCGCGCTGCTCGGGCTTGCCGTAGCGCACGGCGTTGGCGAGCGCCTCCTCGACGGCGAGGCGGATGGCGAACTGGGCGCTGTCGTCGAAGCCCTGCTCGCGCACGAGCGCCAGGAGTTCCTCCTGGACGGCGGCGATGCCGGAGAGCGAATGCAGCGTCAGCGTCGAGCCGCTCTCTCCACCCGCGCCAGCGTGCCGCTGGACGTGCTCGTCATCGGGAGGGGGCGGGGGAGCGGCTGGCGTCATGCGTCTCTTCCGCGCCGGCCAAGCCGGCGCGCGGCTCGTACTCAGGAGAAGCTGCGGATGGCCTCGTCGTCGCTGGGATAGATCTCGAAGATCTTGTTGAGCTTGGTGATGATGAAGACTTCATAGATCTGCGCGCCGATGTTGCTCAGGCGCAGTTGGCCGCCGCGCTCGCTGACGCGATTGCGCACGGTGATGAGGGTTCCCAGGGCGGCGGAGGAGAGGTGATCGACGTTGGAGAAGTCGATGAGCAGGCGCAGATCGTCCCTGGACTCGACGAGGGCGTTGAGCTGCTCGCCGATCTGCTGAATGTTGCCTTCGTCCAGGATGTTGCGTTCCAGAAACTCGACGCGGGTGACATTGTCCACCTCGCCGATTCGCAACCGTGCGTCGCTTGCGGTCATCGCCAGCTCCTCATACTTGGGGCCGGGCAGAGCCTACTTCGCCCGCTTCCGGGCTGTCAACTGAAAAGCCCGGCCCCGAAATGGGGCCGGGCCGGGGGTTTGCGTACGTTCACGAGGCGGCCGCTGTCCGCGGTCGCTCACGGCCGACTCAATAGCGGATGCCGCCTGCCTGCAGCGAATCCAGCAGGCCGGGGAAGTTCTTCTCTTCTTCCTCGTGCTGGATGATGATCTGCGGCCGCAGCAGAATCAGGAGCGTCGACTCCTCCTTGCTGTTGATGCGGTTGGTGAAGAAGCGGTTGATGACCGGGATCTTGGAGAGGACCGGCACGCCGGTCTCGACCTCGAGTTCGGTGACGAGGCGTTGCCCGCCGAGCAGGACGGTGCCCTTGTCGGGCACGTTGACGCTGGTGACGACGCGCGAGACCTGCATCTCGGGCAGTTCGATGAAGCCGCTCGCCACCTGGTTCGGCGCCGACAGGGAGGTCTGGGCATTGGGATCGGAGGTGACGATCTGCCCGCCGCCCGCGGTCGCCGTCACCGGCACGGTGCGGAAGTCGACGACTTCCGCAAGCTGGGCGTCGACGTGCATGGTGACGTAGCGGCGATCCGCCGAA
>CAZZPX010000019.1:5811-14955 GCA_964655955.1 uncultured Phycisphaerales bacterium
CCGAGGAGACGGTCGAGGGCTCGGGGTCGAAGCCGACGGCGTTGTCGCCCGTGACCGGCTGCAGGTCGGAGATGAAGGCCTCGGTGACGGCCACCTGGATGTAGGAGCGCTGGCCGTTGAAGACGGTCAGACGCGGGGCGGTGAGGGTGACGGTGCGGCGATCGGCCTGCGTCGCCTTGATGAGCATGTCGACCTGCACGTCGTCGAGGAACGTCGCCGCCATGGCGAAGGCCGGACTCTGCGCCAGCACCGTGCCGGCGAAACCGGCCGAACCCAGCGTCTCCGCGAGGCCCAGGCTGTCCTGGAGAATGGGCACGGGCGTCCACTGCTCGGGGCGCGGGACGGGCGTGAGCGTGCCGTCGATCGTCACCGTCGTCGGTGATTGCAGGTTGGTGTAGATCTCCCTCCCGTCGGGCAGCGTGATCGTGCCGATTGCGCCCGTACCGGTGTTGTTGGCCACCAGCAGGTTGGTCTGCGGCCCGGAGACGTTGCGGAGCAGCCGGCCCTGCTGGGAGTACATATCGGTGGGCAGGAGGCCCGGGTTCTGGTTGGCAAGAGCGCGGAACTGGTTGTTCTCGGCGTTGAAGATCACGTCGAGGTCGAAGCCGATCTGCTCGAACCAGTCCTGGGCGACGGAGAGGAAGCGAGCCTCGATGTTGACCTGCATGGAGCGGATCTCGCGAAGCTGACTGAGCAATCCCTCGATCTTGATGTGGTTGGCGGGGGTCTGGGTGATGATGAGGTTGCCGCGCAGCGGGACGATGGTGCCGGTGTCTCCGCCGTTGTCGAGCCAGCCCTCGCGGTCGATGGTGTTCATGACGAGTTCGATCAGCTCGTCGGTGAGTTCTTCCTCGGTGGGCGCGTCGGGATCTTCGCCGCCGCCGCCCGCACCGCCGAAGATGTTGCCGCCGCCGCCGCCGCCGCCGCGACCGCGGCTCTGCTGCAAGGCGGTCTGCAGGTTCAGGTCCGGCGCGTCGTCGTGGTCGGGGATGTTGATGAGCAGATCCCGGATGTCGTAGACGATGGGCACCGTGAACTTGCGCAGCTCGCTATCGAGCGAAATGTTGACGATGCCGTCGCGGATCGAGTACCAGATGCGCGAATAGGGGTCCACGCCCGTGTTGAGCTGTTCGAGCACCCGCTCGAGGCCCACGCGCACAGGCACGTTGACCAGCGACAGCGAGATCGGCTCGTCGCGCTCGACGTTGGCGGATTCGAGCGCCGCCCAGTCGACGTTGATGTTCACGCCGGGCGTCAGGTTCTCGATGTACTGGATGACCGCTTCCAGCATGTTGTCGTCGAACTGGAAGGGCAGCCGCTGCGTGTCCAGCACGTGAGCGACGCGGCGATCCTCCTCCGGCTCGACGTAGGCCTGCTGGATGCCGCGGACGCGGCTGAGTTCCGGCCAGTCGTCCGGGTAGTCCATGATCTCCTGCGGGACGATCAGGGATTTGCCAATCTCGATGAATTCGGTCTGGTAGCTGAGCGGCCTCTCGCGCTGCACCTCCGCCCAGCGGCGGTAGAGGACGATGTCGGAGAAGAGGCGCTTGAGGAGTTCGGCGGTGGGGTTGCCGGGGTCGAGGAAGAGGATCTGGTCCAGGACCTGGATCGCCTCCTCGTATTTCTGCTCCGCTTCGAGGGCGAGCACGCGGTCGAGCGACTGGTTGATCTCCTCGCGGCGCTGGCGGGCAGCCTCGGTGATCGCCAGGATCTCGTCCTCGCCGCGCTCGACGACGCGAGCCTGGCGCTCGGCTTCCTGGATCTGGGCCTGTCGATCGCGGATCTGGGCCCGCACGGCGTTGACGCGGGCAAGGCCGTCCTCGAACTCCGCTTCGCCGAGGAAATCCTCGTTGCGGCGCCAGTCATCCTCGGCGGTGCGCACCAGGCGCAGCGCGTCGGTGATGTCGTCGCCGCGGAGCGCATCGCGGGCCTGCTCCATGCGCCGCTCGAACGTGTCGATGGCGACCTGCCGGGCGATCTCGACCTCGCGCGCCTGCGTGTCGATCGGCCCAAGCTCGTCGAACTTCGCCCGGGCGAGCGTGAGGTAATTCTGCGCGTGCTCCAACTCGTCCTGCCTCAGGTACTCGCTCAAGCTGTCGAGCAGGCGCGTGTAGCCGTCGATCGCATCCTGCCAGCGGGCATCGGCGTATGCCTGATCCGCGGCGCTCAACTGGGCCAGCGCCTCGACGCGCAACTGCTGCTCGATCAGATCCTGCGGCCCGGGCGCGGGGGTCCGCTGGGTCGGCTCATCCTGCATGGCGGGCTGATCGGGCTGATCGGCCGGTTGGTCGGGCTGAGTTGCGGGCTCTTCGATCGGCTGGATCGGCTGTACCGGCTCCGGCTCGTCCTGCGACGGCTCGGGCTCGTCCTGTTCGGGATCGTCCTGGTCGGGCTCATCCTGCTGAGCCTGCGTCTGCCGCTTGACGACCTTGCCCGGCTGGTACATCGCGGCGAGGACACGGTCGCGGCCGAGCGCCGCGCTCTCTTCGATGTCGAGTTGCAGCAGGTTGCTGTAGTGCTCGAAAAGGAGGGCTTCCTGGTTGGGGGTGAGCGCGACGCCGGAGTCGTAGAGGAGCGAGAAGGTCATCTTCGCCGCCGCCAGGTCGCCGCGTCGCACCGCGGAGACGCCGTCCTCGAGCAGACGGGGGACGCTGGGAAGAAGCTGGGCCCGGGCGTCGTCGATCTCGCCGAGGATCGCGGCGGCGCTGCGCCGCTGGTGGTCGCCGGCAAACTGCGAGTCGCGAACGGCGCCGGCGTGCTTTTCGGCGAGGCGCAGGTCGCCGTCCGACATGGCGAGGCGGGCTTTCTGCAGGCTGAGATCATTGCCGTCCGCGAGGGCGATCTCCCGATCGAGTTCCCGCAACAGCATGGCGAGCTCGAGGCGCTGGGCGTGCTCGAGCCCGGTGGAGTTGACCTGGGCGAGCAGCCGCTTGCTTTCCAGCAGGCGCCCCTCCTGCAGCAGTTCGGCGCCGCGCGCCAGCGCCTGCTCGGGCGCGACGGCTTCCGCGAGGACGCTTGCTGCTGGAGTTATCAGGAAAGCTGAGATTGCCAGACCGGCGGCGAGAACTGTCCGGTTGATCCTGCGATGGCGGCGAGTACGCATGCGTTCCTCCCGAAGACGGGCTGCCTTGAGCGCGCCGCAGAGCGAATGCCGCAACGACGCGCGACCATTGACCGCAGGACGGGCCGCTCCGGGAGAGCGTTGACCAACGCGTCGCACGGGAGGCAAGACGCCCATCCTCAAAGAAAACGTCAGCAACGTATCGGGGCGATGGGCAGCGTGCAACCCTCGCAGCGCCAACCCACACATCCACGCTCCTCGTTACGTTGCCCTGTCGAGCCTGCCGGAGCCGTGGCGTTCGCGGCGGCGGCGGGACCGGCGGGCGGCGTGAAGCCGCCTCCCGCACGTCGACTTGAACCGCGATCGCTCATCGCCGCAGTATTCGCCCCTGCCCGCCGGCACGGTTCCTCCCCCTCGCGGAAGTGGCGACACTTCAGCGAGATTCCATACGCCGCGCCGCAGACCTTCCCGCCCCGCCGCCACCCGAGGCGATACGCTGTTGGGACTCGAGATCACCTATGTCGATGCTCTTTCGACAAGATGAGCGGCCGGGACGCTACGCCAGCGTGGCATTGGAACGAGCCATCGACATTCGTCAGGGATTGACCTATGCCGTCCCGTCCGAACTGGAGCCGCTCCAGGTGGGTGAGCGCGTCATCGTGCCCCTGGGCCGCAACAATCGCCCGGCGGCGGGATACGTCGTCGAACTGCGTGAAGAGCCCCGCCCCGGCGAGCGCGATCTGGAACTGAAGTACATTCTCGAAAGGGCCGGTCGCCGCGATGCCGCTCCCGCGCCGCCCCTCTCCCCCGCCCTCGTCGAGTTGGGGCAGTGGATCGCCCAGTATTACTGCTGCCCGCTGGGAATGGTGATGCAGAGCATGCTCCCCGCCGCGGTCAAACGCGAGACGGGCACGAAGAAGGAGCGCCTGCTCGATCTGGCGCCGGGCAAGACGGAGGCGGAGCTGCGCCGTGCGCTGGACGACTTGCCGCCGGGACAGCGGGCTGTGCTCGTGGCTCTGCTGCGCTGCGAGACTCGACCGGTGCTGGCGCTGGCGCTGCTCGCTCAGGCCGGGGTGCGGACGATGGGCCCCGCGCGCCGCCTGCTCGAGCGCGGGCTGCTCGTCGAAGAGTTTCAGCCGGTCGTGCAGGCGCGCTGGCAGCGGCGCGGGCCGCGCGCGGCGGACAGGACGGTTCAACTGACGGCCGAGCAGCAGCGCGCCTTCGACGGCGTCGCGGGCGATCTGGGACGCTTCGCGGTGCATCTGATCCACGGCGTGACCGGCTCAGGGAAGACCGAGGTGTACATGCGCCTGGCGCAGCGTGCAATCGCCGCGGGCAAGGCGGCGCTGATCCTCGTGCCGGAAATTTCACTCACGCCGCAGACCGCTGGGCGTTTTCTCGCGCGCTTCGATCCACATGAGTCGGGGCAGTCGCCGGTGGCGATCCTGCACTCCGGGCTGACGGCGGCGCAGCGGCATCAACAGTGGCGGCGCGTGGCGCTGGGCGAGATCGGCGTCGTCGTCGGCGCGCGCAGCGCCGTCTTCGCGCCGTTTCCCGAGGAACGCCTGGGGCTGATCGTCGTCGATGAAGAGCACGACGGCTCCTACAAGCAGGACCAGGCCCCCCGCTACCACGCGCGCGACGTCGCCATTCGGCGCGGACAGCTCGAAGCCGTGACGGTCGTGCTCGGCTCGGCGACGCCCTCGCTCGAGTCGTATCACAACGCGCTCCAGCGCCGCTTCGCACTGCACGAACTGCGGCAACGGCCCAGCGGCGCCCAGATGCCGAGCGTCGAGGTGGTGGACTTTCAGAAGGCCAATCGCGATCGCCCGCGCGACAGCCGCGTGCACCTGCTGACGCCGCGGCTCGAGCGGGCGCTGGTGAGCACGCTCGAGGCAGGCGGCCAGGCGATGCTCCTGCTCAACCGCCGCGGCTTCGCCAGCTACATCTGCTGCCCCGATCAGCGCTGCGGCTGGATCCTCACCTGCGGACACTGCGACACCACCATGGTCTATCACCTGCATCGCAAGCGCACGGGCGGCGAGCAGGCGCAGCGCGACGTGCTCAGCGGCAACGCCCGGCCGGGCGTGGAGGATCGCGGCTCGGTGCGCTGTCACCACTGCCTGGCGCAGCAGCGCCTGCCGCGCGACTGCCCCTCCTGCGGCAAGCGGGTAACGGCGTTCGGCTTCGGCACGCAGCGCGTGGAGGAAGAGATCGGCCGGCTGCTGCCCGACCTGGAGCGCGAGGGAGCGATCGCGCGGCTCGACAGCGACACGATGCGGCGCGCCGACCAGTATCACGAGACGCTCGATCGCTTCGCCGACGGCGGGATTCGCGTGCTCGTCGGCACGCAGATGATCGCGAAGGGGCTCGACTTTCCCAACGTGCGGCTGGTGGGCGTCATCAACGCCGACACCGCGCTGAACCTGCCGGACTTTCGCGCAGCGGAGCGCACGTTCCAGCTCGTGTCGCAGGTGGCTGGGCGCAGCGGCCGGGCGGCACACGCGGGGCTCGTCATCGTGCAGACCATGCAGCCGGAGGCGGCGCCGATTCGCTTCGCGGCGGGACATGACTATCGCGGTTTCGCGGCGGCGGAACTCGAGGCGCGGCGAGCGGTGAACCTGCCGCCTCTCACGCGCCTGGCGCGCGTGGTGGTGCGGCAGCGCGACTACGCCCGCGCCCAGGAATTGGCGATCGCGCTCGTGGCGGGGCTGCGGCGACTCGGGCCGGAGCACGAGGGCGTGCGCCTGCACGGTCCGATGCCCTGCCCCATCAGCCGCATCGCCGACATGCATCGTCAGGCGGTGGAGATCTTCGCGCCCAGCGCCACCGCGCTGCAGCGCTTCATCACCGCCGCCCGCAACGCCAGGCTGCTGCACTCGGACGCGAGCATGGCGGTGGATGTGGATCCGGTTGCGCTGCTGTAGAGCCGGAATGATCGAGACGGGCGCGGTCTCAGCAGCGCGTGGTGGGTTCCGCGGCGAGGGAGAGGTCCGACGTCTCGCCCGCAGCGAGCAGGCGCGCTCCCAGACCCGCGATCATGGCGGCGTTGTCGAGACAGTATTCGAGTGCGGGCAGGCGCAGGTCGAGATCCTGCTCGGCGGCGAGTGCCTGCAACTCGCGGCGCAGGTGCGAGTTGGCGCTGACGCCCCCGCCGACGAGCAGCGTGCGATAGGTCGCGCCTGAAGCGCGCTCATGCGGGCTCAGCTCCGCCTGCCGCAGCGCGCGCTCGAGCTTGAGCGTGATCGCCTTGACGGCTGCGATCTGGAAGCCCATGGCGAGGCAGCGAATCTCTCGCTCGCTCAGGTGCGTGTGATCTCGCTCGAAAGCGGCCTCCTTGCCGCGTCCCTGCGGCTTGCCCCGCACGGCGTAGAGGAGCGAGGTCTTCAGACCGCTGTAGGAAAAGTCGAGGCTGTCCGGGCCGAGCGCACTGACAGGAAGATCCGCGGGCTCGTCGTCCGGCTGGCGCTGCTGCGCCAGGCGGTCGAGATTGGGGCCGCCGGGATAGGGCAGGCCGAGGATGACGGCGGCCTTGTCGTAGGCTTCGCCGACGGCGTCGTCGATGGTGCTGCCGAGCCGGTGCATGTCGAGCCAGGAGTCAAGGTGGTAGATGGTCGTGTGCCCGCCGGAGATCACCAGTCCGAGCGCGGGGAAGGCGGGCTCGTCGCGATTGAGCACGCCGGCGTAGAGATGCGCGTGGATGTGATCCACGCCGATCAGCGGCACGCCCAGCGCCCAGGCGAGGGCCTTGGCGGCGGAGACGCCGGTGAGCAGTGAGCCGATCAGTCCCGGCCGGTGCCCCACCGCCACCGCATCGAGTTCCTCCCTGGCGACCCCGCCCTGCGCCAGCGCCCGCCGCAGCACGGGCAGCAGGCGCTCGACGTGCGCCCGCGACGCGATCTCGGGCACGACGCCGGCGTACTCGGCGTGCAGGTCGTGCTGCGAGGCGATGACGTTGCTGAGGACGGCCCGGCCGTCGCGCACCACCGCCGCCGCCGTCTCATCGCAGGAGCTTTCGATGCCGAGCACGAGCAAGTCGTGATCCTCCGGCGGCGGCGCGTCTCAGGAGCCGGTCGAGTCGTCGCCCGCCGTGTCCTGCTTCTGCACGTCGGCGTCGATCAACCAGCGTTCCAGATCGTCGCCGGTGATGTTGAGGCGGGCGATCTCGTTGCCGTGCGCATCGGTAACGACCAGCGTGCCGCCCTCGAGCTGGGCGTCGTCGGGGAGCAGGTCACGTTCGTTCTCCGCCGCATCGGCTGAAGCGCCGGCGGCGAGGAGTGCGTCCATGCGCCGGCTGACGCGCTCCAGTTCGCGGAGCAGGCGTTCCCGGCCGTTCGCCAGTTCGTGCAGTGCCAGGGCGTCGATCGCCTCCTCATCGAGCTTGCCGCCCGTGGGCTGCCAGTCGCCTTGCACCAAGCGGACCTGCAGCGCTTCGACAGCGGCGGCGAGTTGCGGATCGTGGAGCTTCTCGCGAATCGCGGCGGGCTCGGAGACCGGCGTGAAGGGCTCATCGCCGTTCTCCGCGATGATGTCCGCATCGTAGATCCACCTGTTGATATCCCGCCGCTCTTCCCGGCTGGCGGTGACGTAGAAGCCGTCCGTCGGGTCCACGCCCCACTGCACCGAACTGTCCGTGCGATGAACCTTGCGGCCGGAGGGCAAGTAGTAATACGCCTCGGTGATCTTGAGTTGCCCGGCGTTGGATTCCAGAGGCACGACCGTCTGCACGGTGCCCTTGCCGAACGTGCGCGTGCCGACGATCACGGCCCGGTCGTGATCGCGCAGGGCCCCTGCGAAGATCTCGCTCGCCGAGGCGGACTCATCGTTGACCAGCACCACGACGGGAACATCCGGCGCCACGAGCGTGCCCTCGTCCGAGGAGATGTGCTCGCGCTTGGGGCGCGTGCGCCCTTCACTCCACACGATCGACTTGCCGCCCTCGAGGAACATGTCCGCACACTGCACGGCCCCGTCGAGGATGCCGCCCGGGTTGCCGCGCAGGTCGATGACGTAGCCCTTCGCCTCGTCGGCAAGTTGCTTGAGCGCTTCGGCGAGTTGCGGCTGGGTGGTCTCGGTGAACTGCGCGATCCGCAGATAGGCAATTCCCGTCTCGTCGTCGAGCATGTAGCGCCAGGTCTCGCCGTCGCGGTAATAGCCCTTGACGGTGCGGGTGTGGATCTGCTGGCGGATGATGGTGATGTCGAGTTCCTCGCCGGCCTCGCGCAGGACGCGGACGACAACCTCGCTGCCCGGCTGGCCGCTGAGCAGGTCGACCGCCTCATCGAGCGTCATGCCTTCGCTGGTCTTGCCGGCGATGGAGAGGATGCGATCGCCGGCGCGAAGACCGGCGTGAAAGGCGGGGGAGTCGTCCATGGGGCTGACCACCACGGGCAGGCCGTCCTCCATGCGCACCGATGCGCCGATGCCGACGTACGTGCCGCGCATCACCTTGTCGAAGTCGGCGATGTCGCGGGCCGGGACGAAGACGGTGTAGCGGTCGCCCAGCGACTCGACCATGCCGTCGATGGCGGCGACGCGGAGATCCTCGGGATCGACGTCCTCCACGAAGGAGGTGTTGATCAGGTACCAGACATCGAGAATCGGGTTCGCCCAGGTGTAGTCGGAGGAACGGGCGGCGATCGCCAGGGGCAACTGCACCAGCAGCGTCCCCACGATCGCGGTCAGGAGAACGGGCGCGACGATGCGCTTGCTCACAAAGGCACCTCCTTGCGGGTCGAGCATCAGCGGTCAAAGCGGCTCAATCCTAGGCCGCCTTCCGCTTCGCCCACCATCCGCAGTACCATATCCGGGCACAGTCGGCGGCGCAGCGGGGCATCGGTCTCCCGCCGTCGAGCACGCGGAGCACGCACATGCCCCAGCCACCCCTGCCGCCCGTCGCCCTCACCATCGCCGGCTCGGATTCGAGCGGCGGGGCGGGCATCCAGGCGGATCTCAAGACCTGGGCGGCCCAGGGCGTGCATGGCTGCTCCGCCATCACCTGCGTCACCGCCCAGGCCACGACCGGGGTCAGCGGCGTCGCCTTCCTCGAGCCCGTCTTCGTCGCGCAGCAGATCGAAACGGTC
>CAZZPX010000020.1:0-9269 GCA_964655955.1 uncultured Phycisphaerales bacterium
CACGAGTACGACGTGTCCAAGCTCGCCAACGTGTGCTTCACCCAGGAGCTGGCCCGCCGCCTCGACCCCTCGCTCGTCGTGGCCTTCGCCACCAACCCCGGCCCGGTCGCCACCGACGTGTGGACCGACGTCGCCGACGTGCGGCACGTGCAGGTGGAGGTGCTGCTCGCGGCACCCGCGGAGTTTCGACTGGAAATCATCGAGCGGCTGAGCTTCGAGCCGCTTGACGCCCCTCTCGCCGCCTGGACGCTTGACGCCGTGGACCTGGACGTGCGGGCCGTGACGCTGGCCGGAGCGCCGGTGGATTTCGTCTCGGACGGATCCTCGCTGACGCTGCGCTTCGATCGGCCGCTCCAGCCGGGGCGGGAGCGCGAGCTGATGATCCGCTACTTCGTGGATCGGCCGCAGCGCGGCCTGGCGTGGAGGCCCCCGGCGCCGCAGTTCGACCGGGCGGGCGAGATCCACACGGATGCCGACTTGCGCGGGGCGCGTCACTGGTTCGTTGGCTTCGACGATCCGGGCGAGCGCTTTACGTTCGGCGTGCAAGCGGACGTCCCCGCGGCGTACGACGTGATCAGCAACGGCCGGCGCGTCGATTCGCAGACGCGCGCTGAGCGGCGCCTCGTGCGCTGGCGACTCGGTGATGAGATCACCACCGACCAGGCAATTCTCTGCATCGGCGCGTATGAGTCTGTCGCGAGCGACTGGCAGGCACTGCCGCTGAGCATCCACAGTGAGCCGGGTGTTCGCGAACCGGTCGAGCCCTTCTTCGAGTCGCTTCGCGACATGCTGGCGTACTTCGAGCAGGTCACAGGCGTCAGCTACCCCTGGGATGGGCTGACGCTCGTGGCAGCGGACCTTGCCTCGGGCGGGTGCAGGTCGGGGGCCGGCGTCATTGAAGTCCACGCGCCACTGCTCACCGAGTGGTTGGAGTCGGCCGAGGACTTCGACGCTCAGCTTCTCGCGGAGGCGGTCGCCGCCCAGTGGGCCGGTGCTTTGCTGACGCCAACGGACTGGAGCGAGGTGTGGACCACGCGCGGCCTGGCGAGGTACTTGTCATGCCTCTGGCTCGAGCACGCGCGCGGAGAGGGGGCGTTCGCCGCGACTATGGTTGGTATGGCGGATCAGCTCATCACCGGCCTGGATTCCCAGGACCGGCGGGGGCTGGTCCATCGCCAGTGGACCGATCCGAACCTGCTGCTGACCCAGAGCGACGATCCCACGCTCAAAGGCGCGTGGGTCTATCACATGCTGCGTCGCCGGCTGGGTGATACGGCGTTCCGGGCCGCCGTGCACGATCTCTTCGGTGATGCCGCGGAGAATGGGATCGAAACGGACGACGTGAGCGATGCGATGCAGCGACACACCGGCCTGTCAGTGGACCGCATCATCGCCTATTACGTCACGCAAGCGGGCCTTCCGCATCTTCAGATCAAGGTCGGCTGGTCGGATGACGCCTCGATGCTGACGCTCGTGGTGACACAGGTCCCCCCGACTGCCACAGCGGCAGCGATGCAGCCGGCTTATGAACTGCAACTGCCGCTGCTGATCCAGCTTGCTGACGCGACCGAATTGCGCCTGGTGACGGTCGCGGAGCGGAGTGAGATCCTGCAGCTGCCGCTGCCAGCACTGCCGCGGTTCGTGGCGATCGATCCGCACATGTCGCTGCTGGTGAAGCGGGAGGACAGCCGCCCAGCGCTGCTCTGGCTGGCGCAACTGACCGAAGGCCCGACGGCGTATAGCCGGCACCTCGCGGCAAGGGGCCTTGGCGAGCGCCCGGACCATCGCACACAGGAGCTGCTCGCAGGGGTGGCGGCTGACCCGGGACAGGCAACGCTCGTCCGGCGCAGCGCGGCGCAGGCACTAGGGGACGCGCGCGCTCGACAGGCGCAGCAGATGCTAATCGACCTGGCGCAGCGCGGCTTTGACGCCGCGGAACTGCGCCTGGAATTGGTGCGGCAGATCAGCATGACCCGCGAGGACGAGGTGGATGAATTGCTCTCGCTGCATGCCGCCGCCGATCCCGATCCACGGGTGGCAGCCGCTGCGGTGCGCTACCTCGGGCTTCGCCGGGTAAGCGGCGCGGTCGATCTGGTGCGTCAGATCCTGGCTGATCCTTCCGTCGCGCCGCAAGTGCGCCGGGCAAGTCTCGAGACGCTGCTGGCGCTCGATGACGGCGGTGCGTTTGACCTGGCCCTCGGCCTGACCAGTCCCGGTGCGACGACTCTGCGCACCCGCGCGGCGGCGATCGAGGTTGCGGCCGGTCTCGGCTATCGCGCTCCGGACGAGACCCTGACCATGTTGCGCGAACGCCTGGCAGAGCCGGCGGCGCTGATCCAGCAGGCGGCGCTGGCGGGACTGCTGCAGCTGGGAGATGAGCGCGGCGTGCCTGAATTGGAGTTCTTCGCCGCATCGGCGCGCGAGCCGCAATTGCGCGAACTGGCGGCGTCTCTCCTGGAGCAGCTTCGCGCCAGGATCGAGGCATCGCAGACCGAGGAAGGACGCCGGCTCGACTTCCTGCAGCAGCGCGTGCGCGAACTCGAGTCCGAAGTGAACCGGCTGCGCGACGAGTTGACCGAGGCTCGACGGGAAGCGGGGTGAGGCTTACCTCTACTTCTGTCGCCGGATGAAGGCCTCGTACTGCTCGGGCGTGTCGATGCCGTGATGCGCCGCCGTGGCGATCGCCACGGCGATCCCCCGCCCGGATTCGAGGATGCGCAACTGCTCAAGCGCTTCGGTCCGCTCGAGCGGCGTGGCGGGCAGCTCTACGTACTGGCGAAGAAAGTCCCGCTGATATACGTAGAGGCCGACGTGCTTGAGCGGTGCGGCGACTGCTGGAGCGCTCTTGTCGCGCGGGTGAGGGATGAGCGCCCGACTGAAGTACAGCGCCCGGCCAAGTCGATCGACGACCACCTTGACGATGTTCGGGTTCGCCGGGTCCTCGTCCGCCGCAAACGGACTGGCGAGCGTGCCGGCCACGACCTCAGCCGCCACCTGTGTGTGCGCGATCGCGAGATCGATGTGCGCCGGATCGATCTCCGGCTCATCGCCCTGCACGTTGCAGATCCACTCCTTCTCGGCGAGTCCGAGCTTCTCGGCTGCTTCATCGATCCGGCTTGTGCCGTTGGGGTGATCGGCTCGCGTCAGCACGGCCTCGCCGCCGAACGCCGCCACCGCGTCGGCAATGCGCGCCTCGTCCGTGGCGACGACGATCCGGCGCACCTGCGCGCACCGGCGCACACTCTCCCAGACGTGTTGAATGAGCGGCTTGCCTGTTCTGTCAGCGAGGGGCTTACCCGGGAAGCGCGTCGATCCCCAGCGCGCGGGGATCACGACAACGGCGGGAACGACGGGTTGTGACGGCGAATCATGTGACACAGCAATGAATCGCGAAGCGGCGAGCGTACCCACCCGGTCCCTGAGGCTCTCAATCCCTCAGTCTCTTCATCTTCAACTCGCTGCACCTTTCAGGCCGCTCACCAGTTCATGAAGCTGCGTGCGCCGCTCGCCGATGTCTTTGTAGCTGATCTGCTCCATGGCGATGCTGGAGGCGATGCTGAACGCCTCCTTGGCGAGATCCAGATCGTTGCTTTGCGAGGCTTCGTGGGCGAGGGCATCCATGAGCGCGTAGCGCAGACCGAAGCCCAGATCGTCATCCTTCGTGGGATGAGCTTCGAGCCCTTCGCGGAAGGTCTCGATTGCTTCCAGGTTCCACCCTTTCTTGGCGAAGCACTGGCCGAGCATGTGCAACACCTGGGACCTGTGTTTGGGATCTCCCTTGGCAGCCTGGAGCGTCGCCAGCGCTTCATCGTACTGCCCTGCGACGAATTGCCGCCGGCCAAGCTCGTACTTCAGCGACAGGTCCGTGGGATAGGCCTTGACCAGGGCCTCGTACTCCTCGAGTTCCAGCTTCAGCAGCGCCGCCTGGCCGCGGCGGTAGGTCTCCTTGTCCTCGGCGGTGGCGTCGGCCGCTTCAGCCCGCGCCTTCAGCTCGCGCACCTTGCGATGCCCCAATGAAATCCGCATCTCACCGGCGAAGCGGCGAAACTGGAACTGCTGCGTGTCCTCGTACGCCTTCTCCGCCACCTGCATCGCCTTCTTCAGGTCGGCGGCCTCGCCGCGCTCCTTCAACAGGCGCAGGTAGTGGCGAATGTTGTTCTGGTTGAGCGGATCTTCGTCGTAGGCGCGCTCCGCCGTGATGAGGGCCCGCTCCGCGGCGTCGGCGCTTTTGACCAGCGCCTCGGATTCGATCAGTTCGCGCTGTTTCTCCGTGTCCTTGACGAACTTGCGGAAGCCGCCCACCTCGCCTGCCTCGGCGTACCCGGACTCCTGAATCGTGGCCTCGGCGGAGAGGCTGCGCACCTGATTGACCAGCTTGCGATTGTCGGGATCGAGACGGACGGCGCCTTCGCCGGCCTCGACGGCCTTGTCGTAGCCGCCGATCTGCCGGAACACCTCCATCAGCTTGAGGTAGAGATCCTTCTGAGCGCCCTTCTTGGCCGTGGGGACGCGGTTGAGGGTCAGCTCGCCGATGCGGTAGGCGATCTCGTGCAAATCGAGTTCAGCCGCCAGCTTCATTACGTCCAACCCCGCGGTCGGCGAGTAGGGATCCTTGCCCCAGATGTAGAGGGCCCGCAGGTACTTGTCGAGTGTGCTCTTGCCGCCGTACTTGGCCTTGTCCTTCATCCCGGCGGGCTTGCCTCCCTGGCGGGCGTACCCCTCGCTGGCCTCGCGGAACTTCTCCAGCTTGCTCACGGCGCTGGGATCCCAGCGGAAACCGTCCACGAAGAGCTGCACGGCGTACTCGTACTGCTCGGTCACGATCATCTGGCTGGCCCGAGTGAAGAAACGATCCGCCTTCTCGGGTTCGGGCGTGAATTCGCCCCCGGAATCGTCTCCGGCGTCCTGGGTCGGATCCTCCGCTTTGGACTTCTTCTTGAACAGGGCCAATCTGATCCGCCTCTTTTCTTGCGGGGGGCTGATGCCTGCGAGTGCGCCAGCGGATGCTAAATCGGGCGTCCAGCACCGTCAACGCGGGCCGGGGGAAATGATAGCAGGACGCCCCGCACCCGTTGGGGCCGCTGCGGATACAGTACGCATATGAACTCGGACGTTGATCCCCGCAGCTTGAGCATCGTCTCCTATCCACACCCCTCGTTGCGTCGCCCGGGTGTGCAGATCAGCGAGATCGACGCGGCGGTGCGGGCCGTCGCCGAGCGCATGCTCGATCTGATGCACGAAGCGGAGGGGATCGGTCTCGCCGCCCCGCAGGTCGACCTGGCCTGGCGGCTGTTCGTCGCCAACGTCCCCGACCAGACGGACGGAGATCGCGTCTACATCAACCCCGTGCTCAGCGAGCCCGAGGGGCCCATCGAGAGCGCCGAGGAAGGGTGTCTCAGCCTGCCGGGGATTCGTGGAGAGGTCCGACGCCCCCCCCGTATCACCATCACCGCGCTCGACCTGGAGGGGAATGAGTTCCGCGAGACCGCCGATGACCTCCTCGCCCGCTGCTGGCAGCACGAGGTCGATCACCTGGACGGCCGACTCATCATCGACCGCATGAACCAGATGGGACGCCTCGCCAGTCGCCGTAAGCTCAAGGATCTCGAAGCGGAGTACCGTCTCTCGCAGCAGCCGGTGGAGGGGTTCTGAGGTGCGGCTGGTCTTCTTCGGGTCCGGCGAGTTCGGCCTGCCGACGCTGAGTCGCCTGGCGGAGCGGCATGACATCGCCGCGATCGTCACCCAGCCGGACCGTCCCGCGGGTCGAGGGAAGAAGCTGACGCCCACCCCGATTGCCGCCTGGGCCGAGGCTGCGGGGCTCGAGGCGCTGCGGGTCGAATCGGTCAACGTGCCGGAGGTTCGCGAGCATCTGCGCGGATTGCGCGCCGACGCCTTTGTCGTGATCGCCTTCGGTCAGAAGCTCAAGCGCAGGCTTCTGGAGGGCAACTTCGCCATCAATCTGCACGGGTCGCTCCTGCCGCGCTGGCGCGGGGCGGCCCCGATCCACCACGCGATCCTGGCGGGCGATGCTGAAGCGGGCAACAGCGTGATCGCGCTGGCCAGTCGCATGGATGCGGGTGAGATCTACGCCCAGTCGCACCATGCGATCGACGCGACGTGGACGGCCGGCGATCTGCACGACATCCTGGCAGCCGACGGACCGGACCTCGTCGAGCGCGTGCTGGCCGATTTCGCTGCAGAGAAGCTTCACCCGCGTGAGCAGGACGAGTCGCAGGTGACGCTGGCGACGCGGCTGAGCAAGGAGGATGGCTGGGTCTGCTTCGACGCTGCCGCCGAAGAGGCGGCGCGGCGGATTAACGGGCTCTCACCCTGGCCGGCGGTGACCGCGCATCTGGGGGAGCTGCCGCTGAAGCTGCTGCGCGCGAAACCGCTTGAGGCCGATGCGGAACAAGGTAGCGATCCCGGCGCGATCGACTCGGTGGGCATCGTTGCCTGCGCGCGCGGCTCGCTGCAACTGCTCGAAGTGCAGCCGCCGGGCAAGCGGGCGATGCCGTTTGTCGACTTCGCTCGCGGTCACGCCATCGAATCGGGCGCGCGCCTGAGGAGCGAACGTCGTGCTGACCCTGTTTGATCTGCTGCCGACTCGCAAGTCGTCGCGCGACAAGGCGAAGCGCGGGCAGCAGTCCGCCCAGCCATCATCAGGGCAGGAACAGTCCATGGTGCCGGCGCAAGGCGAGCCGGCCATGCCGAGGCAAAGCGAGTCCGCGAGCGCCGCCCCGGGTATTCGCGCCGCCGTCCGCAACGGCGCCGCGCCCACCATGCAGCAGCGCTACGACGCGCTGGTGCGCGACATGAAGGCGCGCTACAACTTCCGCATCATCCGCTGGCGCAGCAGCATGTCCGGCGTCGCCTGGCAGGTCATCTACCACGACGGTACGATCGCCAATCTCATCGAAGCGCCCTATCCCAAGGGCCCCATGAGCGCCGCCATCTTCCTGCATGAGGTCGGCCACCACGCCATCGGACTGCAGCGCTACAAGCCGCGCTGCCTCGAAGAGTACATGGCGTGGGAGTGGGCGCTGCGCACGATGGAAGAGCGCGGCCTGAACGTGACCGATCGCGTTCGCAGGCACAGGGACGATTCGCTGCGCTACGCTGTTGCAAAAGCGCGCCGGCGCGGCCTGAAGCGCCTCCCGGCGCCGCTCACTCCTTACCTGTAGCGTCGGGCGGGCGCAGCCAGTCAAACGCGGCGGCGGGCAGATTGCGCGCTGCGGTGAAGAGCAGCAGCAGCGCCAGCACTGTCCAGCCGAACCAGGGCGCTGCGGTGAAGATGACTAGTGCATCGCGACCGCCAACCGCTCGCCGTCCGAACTGCAGCGCGCACAACAACAGGGCCGGCAGGCCGAGAAGCAGCAGTGCCGGATTGTGATGCCAGGCGAGGGCTACGCGGCCGTGCAGCAGGTGATGCACCGCGCGCAGGCTGCCGCACCCGGGGCAATACAGGCCGGTCAGCGCCAGCGTTGGGCAGGGGGGCAGCCAGTGGAGATCGCCCGGATGCTGCGCCCAAAGGACAGCAAGGCCGAGAATCACGGCAAGAAGCAGCAGCAGCGCCCCAAGGCGCGTGTGAACTTGCGGAGGAGTGGGCATGCTGCAGCGGATTGTGTAGCATCGCCGACGAGCGGACAAGACCATTCTCTCAAAGCAGTAGAGGACGCTGATGTACTGCCCGAAGTGCGGAGCCCAGAACGACGACTCGGTACGTTCCTGCGCCGTCTGCGGCAGGCAACTCGCCGATGCTTCTCCCCTGCCCTCAACCAGCCATCAGCCCCGGGCGCAGGGCGCAGGGTCGCCGGCCTCGCCGCACCTCGTACCTTCGATCCTGGTGACGCTCTTCTGCTGCCAGCCGCTGGGAATCGTGGCCATCGTCTTTTCGGCGATGGCGATGTCGAAGAACACCTCCGGCGACTATGCCGGCGCCCACGCCGACGCCAAGAGAGCCGGCCTTTTCGCCTTGCTCGGCCTGATCATCGGGCCGACGCTCGTGCTGCTCTACATCGTCTTCGTCGTGATGCTCGGGCTGCTGGCTGGAAGCAGCCCCTGAGTCGAGTCCTGCGCCATCACGTGACGGAGGGCGTACCGGCGGATCGGTCTGCACCGCCTCCCTCGCCGCGCCCCGGCATCAGCTTGAAGTACGCGATCGACGTGACAATCAGAAGCAGGCCGACGACGAGCAGAGACGCGATGCGATACGCCGCGGCGATCTGTGCCGTGTCGATCAACAGCACCTTGGCCAGCGTTACCCCGAGCAGCGCCAGCCCCGCGTAGCGGACGAGGTGACGCCCGCGCACGAATCCGCCGATGACCAGGCCGATGCCGAAAAGCGCCCAGTAAATGCTCAGGCCCACGTGCCGCCCCTGATCTGGATCCGCGAGGCTGTGCGTGGCCCAGCGGTCCACCTCGAGGCTGCCCGTGACGAGGCCGAGCAAGCCGATCGTGCTCCACAGCGCAGCGGCGAGGAAGCGCGGCTGCGCGGGCTGCTTCTGCTGGGCGATAAGCGCTGCGAGCGTCGCCGCTGCGACCAGGGCTGCGATCGACTGGCCATTGAGCAGCACCGGGACTTGCACGGCTCCGAAGGATGCCCGCACCGCCAGCGAGCCGACAACGAGCCACAGCGCCGCAGCGCCGAACGTGAGCACCTGGCCAGCCCGCTCGGTCGCCGCATCGGACAGCACTCGCGCAACCAGCGTCGCCAGCTGCCCGACGAGCGACCAGATCACGGTGAGCGCGAACACGAAGGCGGCGGGATGCGGCCAGACCGCCGCGCCCACCTCGCGCCGCAGCATCAGCAGGCGCTCGACCTCAAACGTTGCCAGCCAGCCCAGGGCAACCAGCGACGCGGTCAGGCAGATCGAACTGAGCGAGCGGGCCGTCGAGTTCGGCAGTTGGCTGCGCTGCGGATCCGGCGCTGAGCGTGGCGGACGAATCCGGAGTGCCGCTGCGAAGAGCACCGCCGCCACCGCGATGCCGCACAGCACCTTCGCCGTCAGCAGCACAGGCGCCGCGCCGGGCGTCCAATCAGGCGCCGCGCGCATCAGCAGCGTGTCGATGAGCAGCCACTTCGCGGCTGCGAGGAAGAGCAGGACGAGCGCCTGCTTGTCGTAGTGCAGCCTCGCTTCGACGCGATGGAGCAGGGCCAGCCCCGTCGCGCCAAGAAGCCACGCGCCTGTGACCAGCACGCCCGTGTCGTGGAAGAGCCAGAGCACGACCCACGCGACGACCGCGATCAGCAGGACCCGCACGGCGGCCTG
>CAZZPX010000020.1:9279-14843 GCA_964655955.1 uncultured Phycisphaerales bacterium
CGACTGTCCCGCTGGCGGCGAGCACGATGCGAATTGTGTGCAGCCGCAAGGCGCGGAAGGCGGCGAAGTGCAGGGCGATCACCGCGAAGGCCGCCACGATCGACCAGTGCGACACGGAGAGGACGCCGACCGTACCGATGGCGCGGCTCAGAGAGAGGTTCGCCCAGGAGTCGAAGAAGAAGATGCGCAGGACGGCGACAGCGAGCGCGAGGAGGCCGTACGCGCTCACGCCGCGCGAAGGCAGGCGTCGTCCCAGTTCGACTGCCGCCACGCCGATCGCCAGCCAGCCGACCGGCAGACCGTACCCGTCAAAGTGCACAGCAATGGCGGCGGCAATGAGCGCGCCGGCCTGCACCCACAGGCACGCCACGAAGCGTGAGAGCGGCGTGTCGCCGATCCCTCGCAGCCCCTCGAGCCCGGCGCCGAATTGCAGCGCCAGCGCCGTTGCGATCAGGCCGACGCCGAGCATGTACAGCCCGGTCCAGTCGAACCCGGCGTTTCGCGCGGAAGTGATGACGCAGGTCCCGAGCAGGATCATCCAGGAGGTCGCGATGAGGCTGACGACGACATTGCCGATCGGCGACTGGCCGCGCGCTGCGGCGAGCAGCGATTCTGCGAGCGCCATGCCCCACCAGAGCCACAGAAAGACGAGCACGGTCGTCCACGGCTGGCCGGCCCCCAGCGACCACAGCGCTCCCAGCACGCCGATGCCGACGCAGCCCGCGTAGCGCAGGGGCCGAAACACCGAAGGCCGATATGCCGAGAGCGCCAGCGCCGCGGCGAATACCGCGCTCAAGTACAGTGGGAAGGCGACGGGCCCCGCGTCGGTGTCGGGAAAGAGCAGGGGACTAACGAAGGCGGCGACGATCGACAGCGCCCCGACGAAGAGCAGGTTGCCGCGGATCGTAATGCCGACGCCGACAAGCGCCACCAGCGACAGCAGCGCCAGCGACCACGTCTCGCTGACCAGGGCGAAGTACTTGCAGCTTGCGTACGCGGTGAGGTAGAGCACTGCGACGCCCGCGGAGAAGAGCCCCGTCGCCGCCCAGCGGTTCACCTTGCGCAGCACGATTTCGCCGCAGATGAGCAGAAGCACGCCGAAGCTCGCCGAGATCAGGCACTTCGCCGTGTCCGAGAGCAGCCGGAAGAGCCCTTCGTCGTAGGCGTACTTGACGAAGTAGGCGACGGCGATGACCACGGCGACAGCCCCGAGACCGGCCGCCCACTTCCCGCCGATCAGCAGTTCCCACGAGGAGGCGGAGCGCCGCGAACGAGCGGCGGTGGGGACGGGCTGAGTGGTCGCTGCAGAGGCGGGGCCAGCGGGCGTGGCGGAAGGCGTACTCTGCGCAGCGGCGGGTGAGGCGGAGGCGGCGCGCGGGAGAGCGTCAAGGAGCCGCTGTGGCAGGCCCGGTACCTGGCCGGGGGCGGCGGGCGCATTCCCGGGCGCTTCCGTCGCGCCTCGGTCAGTCGACAGGGGTTGCGCGATGCTGAACGCGGCGGAGTCGGTCGGGCCGATCGCTGTCTCGCTTGCCGCCTGTGCCGGTGCGTTCGCGTGCGGCTGCGTCTGCTTGGCCGGCGCATCATCGGGAGCCGGCAGACCGGCGGCGCCGAGGCGTGCCTCGAGCGCGCCGAGGCGTCGCTCCAGGTCGGTGACTCGCTCGGGGAGCGGCCGGGGTGGGTGCCCGTGGTCCATGCTGCGCCTCCTGGTAGTTAGTTATCACTAACTTACAGCCTGCCGCGGCCCTGTCCAGGCGAAATCGACAGTTTTCTTGGCGGATTTGTCCGCGCCGCCGCGCTTCCCCCGAATCGGGGACATTCCGCCGGCATCAGCGCGCCACAGCCGACCAGCAGACGAAGCGGTACCCCAGGCGCGTCTCGATCTGCTCGCCCGCCCACCCCGCGCGCCGGGCCAGGCCGCGGGTCTCGGGGAGCGTGAACCCGGCGGCGATGCTCGCCCGTCCGTCGTGACGCACGATGCGAGTCATGACCATCGTCATCGCGTACGTGACGCAGCGCGCCCAGCGATTGCGCCACAGATCGTTCCACACGACACCCACCCGGGCGAGTCGTCGCATCTGCGCCAGGATGGCCACGACCTCATCATCGTGAAAGTGATGCAGAAAGAGGCTTGCTGTCACGATGTCGAAGTCGCCTGGCGCGAATGGCCCGCCGCGCTCCCTTGTCAGCCGCAGCGCGTCCGCCTCGACGATCTCGATCGCGGGAGTATCGCACGTGGCTTGACTTGCCTCGGCGAGCGTGCGGGGATGATTGTCCACCGCCGTTACCTGCAGAGTGATCCCGCGCCGCTTTGCCCAATGCACGAGGACCAGGGGGATATCCGCAGCGCCCGTGCCGATGTCGAGAACGTGCAACTCGCGACCGGTCGGTGCGAGCTTCTCCACTGCCGTCAACGTGAGATCCACGCCGCCTGCCATGCGGTTCAGCCGGGTGAGGAACGCGAGCGAGCATCGCAGGGCCGCCGGATCGACCTGCGGGTCGTCCATGAGTTCGGCTGTGACTCGTCGCGCGCGCGTCACGTCGCTTCGCTCTCGATCGATCGCAGCACGAGGCCTTCCAGTGACAAGCCCGGTCCGAAAGCGAGCAGCGCGCAGGGAAGCGCCTGCCGGCCGCGTCGGCGCCAGATCTCGCGCAGGACGAAGAGAACCGTGGGCGAGGACATGTTGCCGTATTGTCGCAGGACGTGGCGCGAAGCGCACACCCCGGGCGCCTCGCCGCCCAACCCCGCCTCGACGGCGTCGAGGATGCCCGGGCCGCCAGGATGGACGGCGTAGGTGGCGGGGGCCGCCGCGAGCGACTCAACAAAACTGCCGACGTGCCGGCGCACGGCCACGGGCACCTGACGCGACAGCGTCATGGCAAAGCCAGCGTCGGTGACGCGCCAGGTCATCCAGTCGCGGCCCTCGGACAGGAGCAGGCTGGCCCCTCGCTCGAGCACGCCCATGACTACCGCGTTACCGCCCGGCGACGCGTCATCGCGCAGCACCGCCGCCGCAGCGCCATCCGCAAAGAGAGCCGACGCGACCTGGTTCTGCGAGTCGCTGTCCCCTCGGATGTGCAGCGAGCACAGCTCCACGCAGATGACAAGCGCCGTCGCGCCCGGTCGTGCAGCGCACGCTGCTGCTCCCGCGCGCATTCCGTTGATTGCGCCGAAACATCCCATGAAGCCAATCAGCGTCCGTTGCACATCGGGGCGCAGACCCAGGCGCTCGACGAGCGCGGCATCGACGCCTGGCGCGGAGAATCCCGTGCAGGAGACCACGACCAGATCGGTGACAGCGTCCGGCTGGACGCCGGCGTCGCGCAATGCCTCTTCTGCTGCCGCGGCGGCGAGGTGCGGCGCATGCTGCTCGTAGCGCTGCATACGCTGCCGTGTCGTCAGATCGATGATGTCGGCGACAGGCGCGACGCCGTGTCGGTAGTCAATGCCGCTTCCCGCCACGATGCGCCGCCAGCGTTCGAGGTCGGTTCCGCGCAGGCTCCACGCCCGCGCCATCTCCTCCGTCGCGTCGTCCTGCCTCTCGCGCTGGTCCGGGACGGCCAGGCCGAGCCCGCACAGGAGCGCTGCACTCCGGCTCGCGGGTGCGGCGAAATCATCGGTGCGCGGCAGCGTGCGGCTCATGCGGAGTTGACCCGCCTCACGAGGGCCGTACGCAACGCTTGCGGACGCAGCACCGTCTGCGCCAGGAGTGTCAGAAGCGCCGGTCGCCGCAGCAGCAGGCACAGCCGTCGGCATCGGTGCAGCTCGCGGCCGATGCGCTCGCGCCAGAGGCGCTCGTAGGCGGCCGCGTGCGCAGTCGTCCACTCGCCGCGCCGGGCGTTGGCCAGCACCTCATCGAGAATCACGCCGCATTGCAGCGCCCAGGTCATGCCCTCGCCGGTGAAGGGCTCGATGTAGCCGGCGGCGTCGCCGACCAGCACGGCCAGTCGGTTCGCGCGTCGGCGTGGCAGGTAGGGCATCGGCCCCGCAGCCGCGAAGCAGCGCACCTGCTCCCGAGTTAGTTCAGTCAGAAAGACCTGCGCCAAGCGCCCGCAGCGCTGCCGCATCGCCGCCAGGAAGTCGAAGGGACCGCGCCGCACTTCGGCCGCGGATCGGACCAGGCCCGCGACGTGCAGGTCGCTGCCCGCACGGACGACGCCAAGATACCCGTAGCGGCCAAGGAACATCTCGATTGCGTCGTCGCAGGGCGCAGCAGGCTCGGCGGCTGCCACATCGAACGAGAAACCGTACGCGCCGCCGCGCAGCGCCTCCTCTGCCAATCCGACAGCGTGCGCGGATCGTCCCGCGAGTCCCTCGGCGACGACGACGAGTTGCACTTCGTATCGTTCCTCGACGCCATCACGCTGAAGCAGGACGCACGAGGCATCCGTTCGCCCACCCGTTTCCACGCGCGCGGAGGTTCGGTGGCGAATGTCCGCGCCGGCTCGTCCGGCGGCATTCCGCAGAAGAAGATCGAAGGCATCGCGCGCCACGACCCATCCGGGGCGGTCCGGCGAGAGCGGCGCTTCCAGGCTCCAGCCGTCGCCGACGTGCAATCGCAGACGGCGCGTCCGCGCCGGGGCAAGCGCCTCGATCTGCGGCACAACGCCGAGATGGATGAGCGCCTGCGCCGCGACCGGGCTGAGGCAGCACCCGCAGGCCTTCTTCCGTGCTTCGTCACCGCGTTCGCAGAGAATCACGCGCCAGCCGCACTTTGCCAGGATGAGAGCTGCCGCGCTGCCGGCTGGCCCTCCGCCGATGACGATTGCATCCACTGCCATGTCTGGATGATAGCGCCACGCGCCGGGCGCAATCTGACGCGCCCGCGTGCCGCAGGCGAAGCATTGGCGCGAGTGCGGCGGATCCTCGAATGAGGGCTGGGCGCAATCGCCTTGACGTTCACTCTGCACGTGTGCATCCAAGCGGATTCCGGCGGCGTCTATCACCAAACCGCGGCGCATACCGATGGAGTCTCTACCGATAGGCAATCCACCGATGGAAATGTATCAGATCCGAGGTATCTTCTGATACTGGAGGTCACTCCTCCTGACGCTGAGCGCGCGAATGTGTTGCGGCCTCGGCGTGAATGCAAGACGAGACTACCTCGAACCAAGGAGCAGGAAGATGTCCCGAGTGATCGCGATCGTCGGTGCCGCGGGGGCGCTACTGGCCGTTTCCACCGCTGCGAGTGCCGATACCTTTCTCTTTGACTCTGTGCTGAGCGGCCTGAATGAAGTTCCGCCCAACTCGTCTCCGGGCACCGGCTTCGTGCAGTATCTCTTTGATGACAGCGACAACTCGCTGACCATTCTGACCGGCACCTACGCTGACCTGCTGGGCGACGCCACCGCCGCGCACGTCCACGTTGGCCCGGCCGGCGTGAATGGCGGGGTGGTCATCGGGTTGAGCGTGAGCGGGGGTTCGAGCGGAACCATCATGGGCGGCGGCATCCTTCCCATGGATATGGTCGACGACCTCTTTGCCGGCGGTCTCTACACCAACCTCCACAGCACAGTTCACCCCGGTGGTGAACTCAGGGACCAGCGTGTCCTGGTCCCAGGCCCTA
>CAZZPX010000021.1:0-14118 GCA_964655955.1 uncultured Phycisphaerales bacterium
CCGACGCTGAGGAACTCAAGGACCTGGAGATCGTGGACGGCGAGCCGCTCAAGTTCTCCGTGACCGTCGAGGTGGCGCCGGAGTTCGACCTGCCGGAGACGAGCGGGCTGAAGATCCACCGCCCCATCGCCGAGGTCACCGACGAGATGGTCGACACGGAGCTCAAGACCTTCCAGCTCTACCACGGCACGCTGGAGACGATCGAGGGCAAACCCGAGGACGGGGCCTACCTCACCGGGCATGGCATCATGCGCGACACCGAGGGCAACGTGCTGCTCGACCTGCCGGGCGCTGTGGTGCAGATCCCGCTTCCCGAGTCGGAGGGCAAGGGCGCGATCCTCGGCGTCATGGTCGATGACTTCGCCAAGCAGCTTGGCCACCCGCAGCCCGGTGAAAGCAAGACGATCAAGTGCAAGGGCCCGGAGAACCACGAGAACGAAGAGGTGCGCGGCAAGAAGCTGGAGATCGAATTCGTCACCGAGAAGGCGGAGCGCGTCATCCCCGCCCCCGTCGAGGAATTGCTCGAACAGTTCGGCATGACGGAGGAAGCGCAGCTGCGCGAGCAACTCAAGGTGCGACTCGAACAGCGCATCGTCGCGGAGCAGTTCCAGGCCATGCGTTCGCAAGTGGCGCGGCACCTGCTTGACAACGTCGAGTTCGAACTTCCTGAGAAGCTCACCGCGACACAGGTCGGCCGAAACCTCGAGCGCGCCCGCATGGACATGATGTATCGCGGCGTCCCGGCTGAGGAGATCGAGCAGCGCATCGCTGAGCAGCGGAGCGGCTCGGAAGAGTCAGCGCGGCGCGAACTGAAGGCGATGTTCATCATCGACCGCCTGGCCCAGGAGAAGGAGATCTCGATCAGCGAAGCGGAGATCAACGGCCAGATCGCCCAGCTCGCCGGCAGTCGCGGCATGCGGCCCGAGCAGCTTCGGCAGGAACTGATCAAGACCGGTCGGATCCACTCGCTGGCGCAGCAGATTCGTGAGCACAAGGTGCTGGATCAGATCATCGCCGAGGCGGAAGTCGAAGACATGCCCGCCGACGAATTCAACGAGAAGATCGCCCAGAAGGCCGGCGCCTGACCCGGCGTCATCCCCTGAGGCGAGTCGCCCAGCGCCTCCTTTCATCTGAAGTGGTACGTCAAAGCCCGCGCCGCGCGGGCTTTTTGACGCTCCCGCACGCGTACAAATTCAGATGTACACCCGCTTGCCGCGCTCGAATTGCGTGGCATTCTATCCCCATTCATCCGCAATCCTCCCCCACTCATAAAGGCCAGTCAATGCAATCTGTTACACGTCGGCTGAGCATCGGTCTCGCATCGCTCGTCTTTCTCGCCGGCCACGCCGCCGCCGGGGAGGTTCTGCTGCTGGGAGGCGGCGATCCGGCCTGGGATGCCACGCTCGCATCCGTTCTGACATCCCATGGCCACAGCGCCACGATCGGCCCGAACTACTGGGAATTCTACGGCGAAGGCCTGTCCGGCTATGACACGGTCGTGCTCGTCCCCAACAGCTACTGGGGCCTGGAGATGCCCTACGAAGGTCAATACGACCTGCTCTGGCACGTGCGCGACGGTGGCGGACTCGTGACCGGCGAGTGGACCATCTGGGCCATGGGAGGTGGCAGCTTCACCGTCCTCGCCCCGGCCATGGCCGTCTTCCCCACGACCGAGTACCGATACAACTCGGAGACCAACGCCACAACCTATACCGAAGTAACGCATGACCCGATCCTCTGCGACGGCGTCAGCGCCAGCTTCGCCTTCACCGCCGACAACTCGGGCGGCTCGGAGACCTATTACCAGGCGCGGCCCGGCGCTACGGTCTACTACTCCAGCAACTACGACGGCGGCGCTGGTGTGGTCGGCCGCAGCTACTGCATCGGCCGAGTGCTCAACATCAGCACGGTTCTTGGTCCGCAGGCGCTGGAGAACGGGAACTACGCCAGACTCGTCAGCAACGCCGTCGCCTGGGCCGCCCAGGACTCGCCGCAGTGCCCGGGCGATCTGAACTGCGACGGCACGGTGGGCCAGCCTGACCTCGGCATCCTGCTCGCCTCCTACGATGTCGATCAGGGCGGCGACATCGATCTCGACGGAGACACCGACCAGTCTGACCTGGGCATCCTGCTCTCCGTGTACGGCGACGCGTGCCCGTGAACCGACTCCCGCGTGACAGCGAATGTTCCGCAAGACCGATCGAGGGCACGATTCGCAGGAATCACTGCCCATCCCGACGCCTCCCGCTTGCCTCCGCACCAAAAGAGGACATACTCATAGCCTGAACAGGGTGCGATGGCCAAGGAGGTGCTCGATGGATCGTCGTTCTTCGCTGCGACTCGGCGCCGCGGGCGCGGCCCTGTGCGCCCTGTTCTCGTCCGTGCCGGCCAAAGGGGTTGACATACTGATGCTGACCTGCACCAACAGCAGTGTTGATGCGCAACTGAAGACGCTGTTCGAGGGCGCGGGGCACATCGTCACCATCGGACCACGTTACGGGGCCTACGACGGAACTGGTGTCGATCAGTATGACGTGGTGATCGCCATGGACAGCTACGGCGTCGGCGGCGGCACGATGCCCCTCGCCGGACAGGAGTCGCTGCGCGACTTCGTGCAAGCGGGAGGCGGCCTCATCACCGGCGAGTGGATTATCTGGGGCAACTATGGAGAACTCCCGGTGCTGCACCACGTCCTGCCCGTCGAGCCGTCGTACGGGTATCGAGCCGCGGGCACCATCACGTACTCGATCTCGACTGCTGATCCGATTCTGAGCGCGGCGCTCCCCGACAACTTCAGCTTCCCCGCGGACGTCATCGACGGCGGCACCGAGACCGCGTTTCATCCCAAGCCGGGTGCGACGGTGTACTTCGGCAGCGACTACCCCGGCGGCGAAGGCGTCATCGGTCGCTGCTCGTGCGCCGGGCGCACGCTCAGCTTCTCCACACTCATCTCCGCCAGCGAGGTCGCGGATCCGGAGTACACCCAACTGCTGCTCAACGGCGTCGCGTGGGTCGTGCAGGATGTGCCGCCCTGCGCCGGCGACTTCAACTGCGACGGCCTGCGCGACCAGTCGGATCTGGGCACGCTGCTCGCTTCATACAACATTGACGATGGCGGCGACATCGACGGCGACGGCGACACCGATCAGGCCGATCTCGGCGCGCTTCTGGCGGAATACGGCGAACCGTGCATGTAATCGGAAGCGATCAGTCAGGTGGCGAGATCGTAGAATAGCGCGTGGAGGTAGCTGTCAGTGCGGATGCTCGGATAGAAGACTGGGGAACCCCGCGGCGGCCCTTGACAGCGAACGGTCATTCATAGAAGTCCCCGTTGCAGTCGCCTGCGGATATCCTGAAGCGGACGGCGCCGTGCCTCTGCCGCCTTCGCCCCACCCGCTCCCTGGCACGATTGATTCGGTCGTCGGTCTCTTTCAACCCTTGGCGCGTGCGGGCTTGAACATCATCTGGGCCATGGTCCAGAGGGCGAGGCCGACGGGAGCGCAGACGACGGCGGTGAGGGCCATGGTCGGGCCGTGCGGATCCCATTGTCCGGACTGATGCAGATCCCAGGCGACGACGCCGCTGATGACCATGGCGGTGAGGCTGACCAGGCCGGCGAGTTGGAAGAGGTTGACGAACAGCTTGCGCATGTCGCGGACTCCCGTGCAGGATTCGACATGACAAGCGTGCCATTCCCCCGCGCCTTCGCCAGTTGCCTCTCTTGCCCGGGCGGCAGATCCGGGGTTATGCGGTCGCTGTGGTCCGCACAACCCGCACAGGTTCACGGCCGAAAGGTGTGATAACCGCGCACCCGGAGCGGGCGCGCGGCTCGTCGTGATCCCTCCGTGGCGTCGTTTGGATCTCGCAGGCCTGCTCAGGCGGCGATCGGGTAGGCGATGCGGCAGCCGATCTCGTAGCCGCCCTTGCCGTCGGGCCTGCAGCGGACGACGGTCGCCTGGTAGAGCGGGCTTCCCGCCGAGACGCGAACCCGCAGGGGCGTCCCCGGCGAGAAGGCCTGGGCGGATGCAGCCCGGAAGCCGGTGTCCGAGACATCCTGCAGTTCGAGACGCAGCAGTTGGTAGCCGCTGGGCACCATCACGTTCACCGCCTGGGCGGCGGCGCTCAGTTCCCGCCGTGGGCTCAGGCGTCGCTCGTAAGGCATGGGCGCGGGAACAAACCGCAGGTCCGGCTCATCGATGGTTTGTGTCGTGGTCGCTGGCGTCATGGCGGAGCCCTCTGGAAGGGATCGCTGCGGCGTCGGACTGGGACGGCCGCACAAGCCTTCCTACCTTCGGCTCAGCGAAAGTCCGAGTTAAGTGCCCGTTCGCCTCAGAAGCGCGATTCGTTACGCTAGGCAGCATGGCGCTCCTGCTCGCATCCTTTGGTCAGCACGGTCTGATCTCGCACACGGTCGAACTGGCGGTGACGCTGCTGGTGATCGCGGCGGCGACCGGGGTGGCGGTGCGCTTCGTCAAGATTCCTTACACCGTGGCGCTGGTCGTGGTGGGGTTGATCATCGCCGTCTTCGAGCTTGCACCCCGGGAAGCGCTGCTCAATCAAGAACTTGTGCTGATTCTCTTCCTGCCGCCCCTGCTGTTTCAGGCGGGGCTGCACCTGGACCTGGAGCACCTGCGTCGGGTGTGGGTAAGCGTGGCGCTCTTCGCCCTGCCGGGCGTTCTGGTGTCGACGGCGGTGGTGGCGGCGACGATCAGCCTCTTTCTTCCCGAGGCTCTGCGGCAGTCGCATCCCCTGCTGCCGACCATTTTGCTTTTTGGCGCGATTCTCGCGACGACCGACCCGATCTCGGTGCTCGCCGCCTTCAAAACGGCGGGCGTTCCCGAGAAGCTAAAAACGATCGTAGAGGGAGAATCTCTCTTCAACGACGGCACGGGCGTCGTGCTCTTCGTCCTGCTCGTCGGGCTGGCATATCCCTACGCGGGCGCGCTCAGCCATGGCGACGCGGCCGCCGCCACCGGCGAAGCGGCAACGGCACTGGCAACCCCCGATACCGCCGAGGAGGGTGAGCGGCATGGCGGCGATGCAGCGACCGCGCCGGTCCACGATGTCGCGTCCGCTGAGCCTCGCTCGCCCGGTATGGTCATCGGCCTGGCGGTGCTCGAGTTCCTGCGCGTGACCGGCGTGGGCACACTGATCGGCATCCTGCTGGGGCTCGGCGGTATGGCGGTGCTGCGGCGCATCGAAGATCACACACTCGAAAACGCCATCACCATCGCGCTAGTGTGGGGTGGATTCCTCCTCGCCGAGAAGCTACACGGCTCGGGCGTCTTCTCCGTGGTCATCGTCGGCCTGCTCATGGGCAACTACGGCAAGCATCTCGCCATGAGCGAGGACACCCGCCTCACCGTCCAGGGCTTCTGGGATGCTGTCGACTTCGTCGTCAACTCCTTCGTCTTTCTGCTTATCGGCACGGAGCTTCAGGAGATCGGCTCGGAGATGTTCTTGCACTTCGAAGACGTGATCCTGCCGGCCCTGGCCACCATCGCCGCCATCTTCATCGCGCGGGCGCTGGTGGTATATCCGGTGAGCATGCTGCGGCGGCGGCAATGGCAGCGCAACTGGAACCACGTGATGTTCTGGTCGGGGCTCAAGGGTTCGATCCCCCTGGCGCTCGTCCTCGGGATGACGCCGGGGCCTCTGCGCTCGTACTTCCTGCCCATCATCTTCGTCGTCGTGCTTTTCAGCCTCGTCGTGCAGGGCGCGACGATGCCGTGGGTGATCCGCGGACTCGGCGTCGGCGGGCGCGACGTGGACCTGCCAGGAGGCGGCGCGGCATGAGGTTCACACTTCTGGGCAGCGGCACAAGTTCCGGCGTTCCCATGATCGCCTGCGACTGCCCCACCTGCACGTCCGACGATCCGCGCGATCGGCGCACGCGCTGCAGCGCCCTGATCGAGACGATCGACGGAGATGGCCGACCGCGCGCGATCCTCATCGACGCGGGCCCGGATCTGCGCGCGCAGGCGATTCGTCACGACGTGTGGCGCTGCGACGCCATCCTGCTCACGCACAATCACGTGGATCACATTTACGGCCTGGACGAGACGCGCCGCTTCAACGTCGCCATGCAGCAGCCGATCGATCTCTACGGCGACGCGCACACGCTCGAGTCGGCGGAGCGCGTGTTCCAGCATATCTTCGCGCCGCATCGTTCGGTGAATCGCTCCTTCGTGGCGACACTTGTGCCGCATGTCCTCGAGGAGCGCGACGTGCTGGAGCTGTTCGGCCTGCGCATCGCGCCGATCCCGCTGATGCACGGCAAGCTGCCGATCTTCGGGTATCGGATCGAGGACACGCTCGCCGGGCATTACGCGGGACCGGTCGCGTATTGCACCGATGCCTCGCACGTCTGCTCGCGCAGCTACCCGCGGCTCGAGGGAGTCGACGTGTTGTTTCTCGACGCGCTGCGGCATCGGCCGCACCCGACGCACCTGTCGCTCAAGCAGGCGACGGCGGAGGCGAAGAGGATCGGAGCCCGGCAGACGTATTTCTTGCACATGGCGCACGCGATCAAGCACAGCGAGGTCGACGCGGGGCTGCCCGAGGGCATCAACCTCGGCTACGATGGGCTGTGCTTCGGCGACGAGGTAGTGCGCGGCCGCGCCAGTGTCGAGGGCGTCCCCGAGGCGCACCTGCCGAACCACGATCTCGAGGGATGACGAGGTGGACCCGATGACGGACGACCCGCAGCCTGAAACCCGTGCAGTCGATGAGCCGGATCCGTCCCGCAGCGCCGCAGCTCCCGCGGAGGATATCGGGGTGACGCCCCTCACTGCCGGACCGCCGCGGCTGTTCTCGCTGGTCTCGACGGCCGCGGCGGCGCTGATCCTGCTCGTGGCGATCGTGATCACGGTGCTCTCCTGGCCGGATTGGCTGCGGGACACGTTTCGAGGCGAGAAGGCGACGCCGGCAGAGACGAGACCTGCAGACGAATCGCCCTCCTGAAATCCGCGGGGCTTTGGCTTGCCCTTGCGGGTTCGCGCGTGCATCCGCACATTCCTGGTGTACACTCTCCCCATAGGCGCTGCGTTCGCGGCGCGGAACCCCGGGAGAAGATGTGATGCGCTGCCTGCCCCTGTTCGCCCTGCCACTCGTCTGCGCCGCGGCTTCGGCGCAAGTTCCCTACCCCGCCGCCCCCGACTGGGTGTCTGCAATCACCGGCCCATCCGGCGACTACAGCACCGGCGCCGCCTTCGCGGACATCGACGGCGACGGGCATCTCGACATCATCGTCGCGGACGGCAATGACATCGCGCGCGGACGATTGAACGTCTACTACAACGACGGCTCGGGCGGCTTTCCCACGACGCCCGGCTGGCAGTCCGCTGACCTCGCCTACAACGGGCATCTCGACATCGCCGATGTGAACGGCGACGGTTGGGACGACGTCGCGGTGGCGCTGCTCATCAACGAGGGCTTCTGCGCCAAGGTGTATCTCAACAACGCCGGCACGCTCTCCAGTACACCGGACTGGACCGCCGCGGAGAACGTGCCTGCCTTCGGGGCGGCGTTCGGCGATGTGAACGGCGACGGCCGGCCCGATCTCGCCATCGCCACCGGCTTCGCCTACGACACGCCGCATCAGTATCACAACTACGTCTACATGAATGTCGGCGGCGTGCTCGAGTCATCGGCAAGCTGGCAGAGCGCCGACACCCACGACCTGCAGGGCGTGCTCTTCACCGACGCGGACAACGACGGGCTGCTCGATCTTGCCGGCATCGCCGCCCGAGCCCAGACGCGCGTGTATCGCAATCTCGGCGGCGCGCTCGCGACGACGCCCACCTGGCAGACCACCGACAGCAATAACCAGGACGGCATCATGCTCGCCGCGGGCGATGTGAACGGAGACGGGCTGCGCGAACTCTTCGCCACCGACAACACGCAGCTTGGCGGCAGCGGCCGCTTCAAGCAATACGACGGCCTCGCGGGCGGCTTCTTCGCGCCGACCTACGCCTGGAGTTACTACGACGGCTACGGCTCGGCCCTCGCGCTTGCCGACGTCAACGCCGACGGCCTGCTCGACCTCGCCACCGGCGCCTGGTGGGATCGCACGCGCATCTTCCTCAATAACGGCAGCGGCCTCCCGGCAAACTACACCTGGCAGTCGTCGGGGACCAGCGTCGTCGAGAAGATCATCTTCGCCGACGTCGATCCGGCGTGCGGCGGAGAACGAAAGCACACGCTCCTGTTCGCCGGCGACGGCGCGCGCAAGCTCTTCTACCTCGAACATCAGCAGCTTCAACGCCTGCTCGAAGTGCGCGTCGACGGCCAGGTCCTCGCGCCGGGCAGCTACACGTACAGCCGGGAGTTCGGCTGGATCGCGCTCGGCACGGCCCCCCAGCAATCGCTGTGGGTGCGCTACGCCACGTCAAGCTCGCTCGACATGCTCGTCGCCAACTGGGACGCCAGCCTCGGCAACCAGTTGCGCTACAACCAGCTTCTGCGCGACTGCAACAGCAACGGCGTCGACGACGGCTGCGACATCGCGGACGGCACGGTGAACGACTTCAACGACAACGGCGTGCCCGATGAATGCGAAGGCCCGCTCAGCGATCTCGACGGCGACGGCGATGTCGACCAGGCGGATCTGGGCGAATTGCTGGGCAGCTACGGCAAATGTGTCGGCGACGCCGCGTTCGTGCTGGAAGCGGACATCAACGCCGACGGATGCGTCGATCAGAGCGATCTTGGCGCGCTGCTGGGCGAGTACGGGACGGGAATCTGAGATTGCGTTCGCTCTGAGTTCATAGACCCTCGGCACAGAGGCGGCCAAGGAGCCGTCGCCGCCGGGGGAGCGCGCCTGGCGCTCGCTTTCCCCGGGGAGTGCGGCTCGTGCCTCGCCTCGGGCCCCGGGCTTTGTTTAGAGCTTCTGCGGGTGTGCGCTTATCCGCGCGCGCGGCGCTTGCACTCAGCCAGCACGATCTCCCGCGCCTGCTGGATCGCGTCCTCGAGCTTGTCGTTGACGATGAAGACATCGTAGATGTCTCCCGCCCGCGCTTCGGCGATTTCGCGCTTCGCTTCGGCGAAACGCTTCTGAATCGCGGCCTCGCTCTCGCGCTTGCGGTCGCGCAGGCGCTGGAGCAACGTCTCTTCGCTGGGCGGCAGGACGAACAGGCCGAACGCCTCGGGCATCTTCGCCTTGATCTGCTGCGCGCCGCGCACGTCGATCTCCAGAACGACGATGCGGTCGCACGCGAGCTGCTCTTCGACGAATGCCCGCGGCGTGCCGTACTTGCAGTCAAACACTCTCGCCCATTCGAGAAACTCGCCCTTCTCGAGGCGAGCATCGAACTCCTCGTCGGTCAGGAAGAAGTAGTCGACGCCCTCGGTGTCGGCGTCAGTCCTGGGGCGCGTCGTCGCCGAGACTGAGAATACGCCCTTGAGTTCCTGCACGAGATCGCGCGTAATCGTGGTCTTGCCGACGCCCGACGGGCCGGAGACGACAAGCAGGAGTCCGGTTGTCGCGCACGTTTCGTCCCCGGTGGTCATGACGCTCTCTCCCGATTCCTTCATGCCTCAATCGCGCTCACGCAGAGATAGAGCGCCGCCATCCGCACCGCCAGGCCGCTCGTCACCTGCTTGAGAATCACGGAGCGATCGCTGTCGGCGACGGCGGCTGCGAGTTCCACGCCGCGGTTGATCGGTCCGGGATGCATCACGATCGCGCCCGGGTGCATCTTCGACGCCCGTTCTTCGTTCAGGCCGAAGAGCGTGCTGTATTCGCGCGTCGACGGGAACGGCGCTTCGGTCATGCGCTCGAGCTGAATGCGCAGCATGTTGATCGCATCGAGGCGGGGCAGGATCGCATCGAGATCGTGGCACAGCTCGACGCCGAGCGAGCGGAAGCCGCTGGGCACCAGCGTGGGCGGGCCGACGCAGATGACGTGGGCGCCGAGCTTGATGAGGGCGTGAATGTTGGAGCGGGCGACGCGGCTGTTGAGGTTGTCGCCGACAATCGCCACGGTCAGGCCGGACAGGACGTAGTTCGCCTGCCGGCCGAGGGCGATGGCGAGGGTGTGCGTGTCGAGCAGGCCCTGGGTGGGGTGTTCGTGGCGGCCGTCGCCGGCGTTGAGCACGGCGCAGCGGACGGACTGGGCGGCGAGCCGGGCCGCCCCGGAGGCGCCGTGGCGGATGACCATGGCGTCGACGCCCATTGCTTCGATGTTCCGCACGGTGTCGACGAGCGTTTCCCCCTTGGAGACGCTCGACCCCTTGCCGGTCAGGTTGATGACATCGGCGCTGAGGCGCTGGGCGGCGAGTTCGAAGCTGCTCCGCGTGCGGGTGGAGTCCTCGAAGAAGAGGTTGGCGACGACCCGGCCGCGCAGCAGCGTCGACTTGGCGATGCTCCTGGTGGAGCTGTCGCGAAAGCCGTCCGCGACGTGCAGGATGGTGCGGATCTCCTCGGCGGTCAGGCTTTCGAGGTCAATCAGGCTGCGGTGCTGCCAGTTGGCGGCGGCGTCGCGCACGGCCTGCATCTCCGGCGAGTCGGCTGGAACAACAGTCGCTTCGGTCGTGGTGGGCGTCATGCCTGGCATCATACCCGCTTGCCCACGGCCTTCCCGACCGTGCCCGCCGGGAAGGGCGGCCCACGCCGCGGTTCGCGCTCACTCACGTCGCCGCTGCGACCCGCAGGGCCCGCAGCGCGGCCTGTCGTGGTTGCCCGTCGGATCAACCCGCGCGCAGAAGCGTTGCACGGCGTACCACAAGCCGCATCCCGCCGCGAAGCACACGATGATGATGAGTTGCGTCAGATCCACTGGGCTCTCATCGTGGGCCCCGGCCTGCCTGCGAGCGCTGCGCCGCCCGGCCGGGCGAGGCGGAAGTCACTGCGACGCCCGTCGTTTGTCGCGCGTGATCTGGGCGTAGGCGTTGTGGTTGTGGATGGACTCGAAGTTCTCGCTACTGATCGAGTACCAGTCGATGCGCTCCTCTTCCTCCAGCGCCACCGCCAGGTCGCGCACGATGTCCTCGACGAACTTGGGATTGTCGAAGGCGTCTTCGGTCACGAACTTCTCATCGGGGCGTTTGAGGACGCTGAAGACCTCCGTGCTCGCGGCGGCCTCCACGATGCGCACCAGTTCCTCGATCCACAGCATCTTGTGGAAACGCACCTTCGCCTCGATCTCGCAGCGCTGGTTGTGCGCTCCGTACATCGAGATTTCCTTGGAGCAGGGGCAGAGGCTGGTGGCGGGGACCCGCACCGCCATGGTGAAGTCCTCTTCGCAGTTCGCCGTCACCTCGAAGGTCACCTGGTAGTCCATCAGGCCCGGCGTGCGGGTCACGGGCGCCTGCTTCTCCACGAAGTAGGTGAAGCGCAGCTCCAGGTGGGCGGTCTCGGCGTTGAGGCGCTGCTTGATCGCCCGGCAGATGTCCTTGACATTGTCCGGGCGGATTCCCTCGCGATGCTCGTTGAGCACCTCGAGGAAGCGGCTCATGTGCGTCCCCTTCTGGTGATGCGGCAGGTCGACGTACATGTTCACCCGGGCGACGGTGTGGAACTCGCCGCCATCCGGCGTCAGGAGCGTGATCGGGTAGGTGATGTCCTTGACGCCGACCTTGTCGATGGCAATCCGCCGCCGATCCGCCAGGGACTGCACATCGGGCATTTCGCTGCCCTTGCCGTCGGCGGTAGGGAGTGACACGGTCTGGGACTGGTCCTGGGCGGCTGGATGCACGTCTCATTCCTTGTTCAGACTGGGAAACAGCGCCTGTGCCCCCTGCGCACAGGGTCCACCATCGTAGGCTTTCGCAGCATCAGTTTCAGCGGTGCGCAGCCGCCAATCGGACGATCAGCGGCTCTTTACCCGTCGCTTGTGCTCCCGCTCGTGATGCACCTGCGAGACGAGAGACAGTCCCCAGGCGGAACCGGCTGGCGCGGCCACGAGCGCGGCGGAGGCGTAGATCATGGGCAGCGGCCGGCTCAACTCCCAGAGCCGACCTGCGTGCGCTTCGGCCAGAGCTTGGGGCCCGTCCGTGACAGCCCCGGCCGCGTGGCCGACCACGCCGAGCAGCACGATCCCCGCGACGAAGGCGAGCGTCGAGGCCTGGGGCGCGGCGAGACGACCGGCGAGGCTGCCCACGATCCCGCCGAGCCAGCACGCCGCCATCACCTGCCCGGCAAGATCGCTGCGGGCGATAGTCCACACGCACACACCGGTCACGAAAAGGGCCGCCAGCAGCCCGATCCCGGACGGGGCGTTGAAGGGCTGACTCACATCGCGTCGCACATCGGCGGGGCTGGCGAGACGAACCAGCCAGGCGATCAGCCCGACCGCCACGCCCAGCATCGCGGTCTCGATCGTCAGCGTCCACAGGACGGTCGAGCCGGCCCGGCCGACCGCTTCGCCCGCCTGGAGCACATCCTGGACGGTCCCCATGCCGAGCCCTGTCCAGACAAGGGGCAGCCCGCCGCAGAGCAGGCCCACGCGGGGCCCGCAGATGCGCGAGGCGAGCACGCCCGCCGCTGCCGCCAGTGCCAGCACGGCGAGCGTCGTGGCCAGGGCAAGGCCGAGGCTGGGCGAAAGAAGGATGCTGATCCCCTCGCCGCCGTCCATGCTGGCGACCCGGACCATAAGCCAGCGACAGACGAGGGCCACCAGGCAGGCCAGGCCGATCATGATCCAGCGTTTGCGGGCGTGCGACATGGCTTCTTCATAGCGGCAGGGGTGCGCGGCGGCAAGACAGCCCCCGCTCCCCCTTTCGCGGCTGACGAAGAATCGAGACACTGCCTGTGTGACAGAACCAGCACATCCGGACACACTGGAGTTGACTGGCGCGCCCCTGACGCTCGCCGAGGTCGCCGCCGTCGCGCGTGCGTTTCGGCCCGTTCGCCTGGGAGATGCCGCGAGGGAAAGACTTGCCGCAGCGCGGGCCGTCGTGGAGGACACGCTCGAGCGCGGCGAGGTGATCTACGGACTCAACACGGGGTTCGGCTCGCTCTCGCGCAAGCGCGTCGAGGCGGCCGGCATCCGCGATCTGCAGCGCAACCTGATCCGTTCGCATTGCGCGGGGATCGGTGAGCCGCTCACCGATGATGTGGTGCGGGCGATGCTGCTCATCCTGGCGGCCAGCCTGTCGCGCGGTCGATCGGGTGTGCGCGTGGAGCTGGTGGAGTTGATCGTGACGCTGCTGAATGCGGGGGTGACGCCGATCGTCCCGCAGCGCGGCTCGGTCGGCGCCTCGGGGGACCTGGCGCCGCTGGCGCACATCGCCGCGGTGCTGATGGGCGAGGGCGAGGCGACGGTCGAGGGCGACCGACTGCCCGGCGCCGAGGCGCTGCGGCGGGCCGGGCTTGCTCCCGTCACGCTCGCCGCCAAAGAAGGCCTGGCCCTCATCAACGGCACGCACCTGATGACCGCGCTGGCGGTGCTGGCGCTGGCGGACCTGGAGCGCGTGGTGGATGCAGCGCTTGCGGCTGCGGCGCTGTCGCTCGACGCCTGCCTCGCCACCGACACCTTTCTCGATTCGCGCCTGCACGAAGTGCGCAATCAGCCGGGACAGCAGGAGGTGGCGCGACGACTGCGCGAGCTGATCGCAGGTTCCCAGATCGTGCGGAGCCATCGCGAGAACGATCCGCGCGTGCAGGATCCATACTCCCTGCGCTGTACGCCGCAGGTCGTGGGCGCGGCGCTCGATGCGATCGGCCAGGTGCGGGCGGTGGTGGAGCGTGAGCTGGGCGGCGTCACCGATAACCCGCTGGTCTTTCCCGATCAGCCTGACGATCCGCAGCAGGGACGAATCGTCTCCGGTGGGAATTTCCACGGCATGCCGCTGGCGATCGCCCTGGACCTCTTGACCATCGCGGTCGCGCACATCGCGGGGATCTCCGAGCGACGGGTGTACTTTCTGCTGGCGGCAAGCGATGAGCAGAACCCGATCAACCCCTACCTGTCGCCGCAGCCCGGTCTGCACAGCGGCATGATGATCGCCCAGTACACCGCCGCCGCCTGCTGCAACGAAATCCAGACGCTCTGCGCCCCGGCGAGCGTGGCGAACATCCCCACGAGCGCCGGCATGGAGGATTACAACTCCTTCGGACCCAACGCCGCCTTCCAGGCGCGGCGGGCGATCGAGCTGGCGCGGCACGTCGTCGCCATC
>CAZZPX010000022.1:0-14087 GCA_964655955.1 uncultured Phycisphaerales bacterium
GCCGTCGCGACAGTCATCAGCACTGACGATGGCAGCGGATACCGGCCGCCCGGCGCGTAGCAGCCGACGCGCTCGATCGGCTCGAGCGTGTGGCCGGCCCGGCCGCCCGGGATCTGCACCGAGAGTGGTGCGATCGTCCCGCGCTGCGCCGCCGCGAAGGCGGTAATGCGGGCGCAGGTTCGCTCCAGCACTCCCCGGTCACGGCTGTCGATGCGCTGCAGCGCTCTCTCCAGGTCAGCGCGGGACAGGTGAAGCGGCTCCTCCGGCTTCAGGCCGTCAAGCTCCTCCGCGCAGCGCCGCAGGGCCGGCTCACCTCCGGCGCGCACGGCGCTCATGATGCGTTGAGCCTTGTCGAGAGTGGCGTCGTCGAGCAGATCGCTGCCGTGCGAAGGGGTGATGTTCGCGGCCGAGAGGCGCGGAAAGAGACGGCTGTTCATGAGGTGCGTCCTTCCTGTGCCGCGTGCAGCGGCTGCTTGGCGTCGCCGGGCCGGCGAGTGACCCTCAGGGAGCGTTGCCTGAGCACGCGGAGGGCGTCCTGAAGCGATGCGCCGCGGCTGGCGAGCGCCACGAGGAGGAAGTACAGCAGGTCCGCCGCCTCCTCCGCCGTGTGCTCCGGCGTTACAGCCGCAGCCAGTTCCGCCGCTTCCTCGACCAGCTTTGCCGAGAGCAATTCACGGTTGCCGAGCAGGCGGTCGGTGTACGAGCCCGCGGGAGCGCTGCCGATGCGAGCGCGAATCGTCTGCTGCAGCGACTCAAGGTCGTGCCATTCGCCGAAGCAGGTGCGTGTCCTGCGATGGCAGAAGCCTGGTCGGTGCTGGCGAACGACGAAGCGCAGCGCATCTCGATCGCAGTCGAGGTCGACGCGGAGCAGGTGCTGTGTCGCGCCGCTGGACTCGCCCTTGCGCCACAGCGCCCGGCGCGAACGCGACCAGTAGACGCCGGCGCCGCTGCGGATCGCCTCGTGCAGGCTGTCGCGATTGGAGTAGGTGAGGCCGAGCGCCACGCCCAATTCATCGCAGACCAGCGTCGGCCAAAGGCCGTCCTCGCGATCGCTGCGCAACATGGCGGCGAGGGAGTCGGCGAGCGTGAAGCGGCCGGAGTACAGCGCCATGCCGACCTGCACGTCGGCGCCGAGCCGATCCGCGGCGGCGATCTCCTGGACATCCTGCGTGCCGCCCGCGAGGGTGACGCGGCACTCGCCCGCCTCGCGCACAAGCTCCTCCGCGCGTTCGAGCGGCAGGCCGCGCATCTGACCTTCCACATCGACGAAGGTGACGAGAAAGCCGCCGACGTACGGCCGCAATTCGCGCAGCCGCGCGAGAACGCTGCGTCCCGTCTGCCGGCGCCAGCCGCAGTCGACGATGGTGCCCTGCCGTTCGTCGAGCGCCGCAATGAGACGCTGCCGCGGCAGCCGGCGAAGAAGCTCAGGCTCCGCGGCGCTGCCGAGGATGATCTTCTCAGCGCCGGCGTCCAGCCAACCAACGGCCGACTCATAGTCGCGGATCCCGCCGCCGACGCGGCACGGAGCTCGGCCGAGCAGGTCGCGGATCGCATCGGCGTTGCTTCCCTCGCCCTTCGCCGCGTCGAGATCGATGACAGCCACCTCGCCCACGCGACCGAAGCGCTCGGCGATAGGCCGCGGATCGCCGGCGTCAATCGACGGCTGCTCACCGCCGACGAGTTGCACCGCCTTGCCTCGGGAAATATCAATAGAAGGAATGATCACAAGCGCACCTCCACACCTTGTGTCTGCAAGCGTCTCTTGAGTTCGCGCACGGGGACGTTGTCGTAGTGAAAGATGGACGCGGCAAGTACCGCCGCCGCGCCGGCCTGGATGGCGTCGACGAAATGCTGCGCCGTCTCCGCGCCGCCGGAGGCGATGACCGGGACGCCCACCGCCTGCGTCACGGCGCGCAGCAACTCGAGGTCATAGCCCTCGCGCGTCCCGTCCTTGTCCCAACTGGTCAGCAGGATCTCGCCCGCACCGAGCGCTTCGCCGCGACCAGCCCAGTCGACCGCGTCAAGCGCCTCGCGCTGCGTGCCGGCCCGCGTGACAGCGCACCAGCCGCGGTCGGGGCGGTCAGCGGCAAATCGCGCTGCGTCGATGGCGAGGACGGCGCATTGCGACCCGAAGCGCTGTGACAGCTCCTCCAGAAGTTGCGGACGAGCGACAGCGGCGCTATTCACCGCGACCTTGTCCGCGCCCGCGCGCAGCATCGCCTCCGCATCCGCCGCACCGCGCACGCCTCCCCCGCAGGTCAGCGGAATAGACAAGACACGGCGGACCTGTGCGATCGTCTCCAGCATCGCACGGCGGCCCTCAAGCGTCGCGGAGACGTCGAGCAGGATAACCTCGTCGGCCCCTTCAGCCTCGTAGCGCTCTGCCTGCGTGCCTGGGTCGCCCGCCTCCTGGAGATTGCCGAAGCGCACGCCCTTGACAATTCGCCCGCCGCGCACATCAAGACAGGGAATGACTCGAGTCATGAGCATGAGGCGACTCCTTGCGTGCTTGCCGCTCGATCCGCACAGGCAAGCCAGCGTCGCAGCAGGTCCGCTCCCCAGGCGCTGGAAAGTTCGGGATGGAACTGACAGGCGAGCACATCGCCGCGCTGCATCGCGCTGACGAACCCTCCTCCGTAGCTGGTCGTGGCGCAGGTCCAGTCTGCGGGCGGGGCGACGAGGCGATAGGAGTTGGCGAAGTACGCGGCGCCTGCACTGAGCAGGGACGCGCCGGCAGCGCCATCAACTGGGGTCACGCGGTTCCACCCCATATGCGGCGTAATCAGCTCGGCGGGGAAGCGCTGCACCGCGGCAGGGATGACGGCAAGCCCGCCGACGCCCGGGCTCTCCTCGCTCGCCGCGCAGAGAAGTTGCAGCCCCAGACAGATGCAGAGCGTCGGCCGGCCCTCAATCAGACGCCGCCTGAGCGGCTCGTCCAGCTTGCATTCGCGCAGCCGTTGCATCCCCGCGGCGAACGTCCCCACGCCCGGCAGCACGAGTGCCGCCGCGCGGTCGATGACGGTCGCATCGGCGGAGACGCGGCATTCCCGGCCCAGGCGCTGGAACGCCGCCAGAAGCGACGCCAGATTGGCTGTCGGTGAATCCACGATGACCAGGGAGCGGCTCATGTCAGCGCTCCCTTGGTGCTGGCCACGCCGCCGTCACCCGGCGTCAGCGCCTGCCGCAGCGCCAGGGCGAGTGCCTTGAACGCCGCCTCCGCCTTGTGGTGGTCGTTCTCGCCGCGGAGCACATCGACATGCAGGGCGCAGCGAGCCGTCGTCGCCAGCGACACGAAGAAGTGCGTCAGGTTCTCACAGGCGACGCCGCCCAGCATCTCGCGCGTCAGTCTCAGGTCGACGCTGCTGCTTGGCCTGCCGGAGAAGTCCACCACGGCGCGCGCCAGCGCCTCGTCCAGCGGCGCATAGCCGCAGCCGAAGCGTGCGATGCCCGCTCGATCGCCGAGCGCCCGATCGAGCGCCTGCCCGAGCGTCAGCGCGCAATCCTCGACGGTGTGGTGGTCGTCCACGTGCAGATCGCCGCGGCAGTGCAGGTCGAGATCGATGCGGCTGTGGCAGGCGAGCGCCGTGAGCATGTGATCGAGGAATCCCAAACCGGTGGAAACGTTGGCCTGGCCCTTCCCACACAAGTTCACGCTCACGCGAATCGCTGTCTCCGTCGTTTCGCGCAGAGCGGTCGCCTGGAAGCGTCCGTTGCCCTCGACCGGTGCGAGTGCGCCGACCGGTTCAACCGCAGCCGGCAGCGGCTGCCCCGTCGCTGCGGCCAGTGCCCGCGCGAGCTGCGCAAACTGCTCGAAGTTCGCCGGGCAGGTGATGCGCAAACAGCCCGCAAGGGCATCGCTCTCCGGGAAGCGCCGCACAGCGACGCCTGCCTGTGCCAGGCCACTCCAGATCGCCCCGTCGTCACCGAAGCGCGCCAGCACGAAGTTCGCCTGCGAGGGCAGCGCCGAACCGCCCAATGATTCGATCAGCTCCGTGAGACGTTGCCTCATTGCTCTCGCGTCAGCCAGTCGCGCTTCCAGCAGTCCGCCCCTGGTCTCGAGCAGTCGCCGCGCGATCGCCACCGACAGACCGCCGACGGCATAGGGGTTGCCGATCGCCCGCAACTCGTCTGCCGCGCCTGCATCGGGCGCGATCGCGTACCCGACGCGCAGCCCCGCCAGTCCCAGTGCCTTGGAGAAACTGCGCACCAGGTAAGCGAGCGGCAGGTCGAGGAGCATCGGCGTCGGGTCGACATCCGCGAATTCGACGTACGCCAGATCGACGAGCGTTGCGACCCCACGCGCGCGCGCCGCCGCCGCCAGTCCCAGGACTGTCCGCGCTTCGATTGTGCTGCCGGTAGGGTTGTTGGGAGTGACAAGCAGGAGCAGGGCGGTGTCAGTGTCGACCGCCGCGGTCATCTCCGACGCAGGAAAGTCGCCCCCGAACCACGGCTGTGTCGACAGGCGCGCTCCGTACCGCGCCGCGTACACGGGGAACATCTCGAACGTCGGCGCATGCCCGAGCAGCGTGTCGCGGTCGCCGCCCAGCGAGACTGCGATCACGCGCTCGATGGCGTCGTCTCCGCCCGCGGTCACGACCACGCGCTGCGGGTCGACGTCCAGGCGCTGCGCCAGCAGTCGCTCCAGTGGCGCGGCGCTGGGGTATCGGCACACCGCCGCTGCATCGATCCCCGCCAGCAACTCGTCGACATCCGTCTGCGGCCAGGGCAGTTCGTTCCTGCTCAGGTCCAGCGAGATCGGTGCATCGAACCTGGGAGGCTGATAGCGCTGCTGCGTCGATCGGGTCTGCTGCGTCATGACGAACTCCACATCAAGGAATGATCTGATCCGGCACTGAGGTGACGATGTCGCAGGCGCCTGCAGCCTTGAGAGCGGGAATCACCCACGCCAGTTCTCGCCGCGGCACCGCTGAGCGCACCGCCAGCCAGCCGTTGTGGTGCAGGGCCGAGATTGTCGGCTCCCGCATGGTGGGAAGCTGGTCCACCACGCGCTCCAGGTTTTCCTGGGACACATTCAGATCGAGCATCACCCGTTGCCGCGCTTCCAGGACCGAGCGCAGCAGCAGCACGAGTTCTTCCAGCCGCCTGCGGGCGGCGGGTTCGTCAAGCACGCGTGGATTGGCGTAGAGGCGCGTGGAGGAAGTCATCACCTCGTCAACGATCATCAGGCCGTTCGCCCGCAGCGTCGATCCCGTCGCGGTGTTGTCGATGATGCAATCAGCGTCCTCCGGCGGAAAGACCTCCGTCGCGCCATAGGTAGTGAGCACTTGCGCTTCGAGGCCGCGCCGCTCGATCCACTCCTGCGCGATCGTGCAGTACTCTGAGGCAACCACCAGAGGCAGGCGCGGCAGGTTTCCCCCCACAAGCAGGTTCGACGGCGCAGCCGCCACGAGCCGCACCGGATCCAGCCCCGTGTCGAGCAATTCGACGAGATCCGCCTTCGTCTCCTCCACCCAGTCCAGACCCGCAAAGCCGACGTCGCGCGCGCCCGCCGTGAGCATGCTGATCACATTCCGCGGCTTGAGGATCTTGGCGCCGAAGCCGGGCAGGGAGACGGTCGGGCGGTAGTCGCGCTCGGGGACGCGCACATGAATCCCCGCATCGCCAAGCAGGCGCGCCACTTCCGCGTACATCCGCCCCTTGGGCAGGGCGAGGCGAATCTCTTGTCTGAGGTCGGAACGATCCATCGGGCGACTCCGGATCGGCGGCGAAGTCGGCGGATGGGTCACATGGACCAGAAGAAACCGCCGACCCTGCGGCCGACGGTGGTTTGGTTACCTGGTCTGTAGTCTCTTCAACCCAGCCAATACCATCACCGGCACGCGTCTGCGTGATGATGATGGACGTGATGGCGGGCGTCGAAGCGTGTCATGTGCGGGCAGTATACACCCGTCCAGGGGAGGGTCAAGGATCAATCGCTCAGTTCAGATTCTCATCATCCTCCCGTGAACCGTTGCACACTTCAAGAATCCATGCCGCGATGTCGGCCAGCACCCGCTCGTCCAGCGTCGTCTCGATCTGGACGTACTCGGCGACGGAGCCGGTCTTGGCCGGCTGGAAGAGGTGATTGAGACCTTCATAGCGCCTGCAAACGATCGGCAGGCCCGCCTGATTCCGCACGCGCTCGATTGCATCGAGGTTCTGCTCATGCCAGACCTGCAGATCGAGGGTGCCGTTGAGCGCCAGAATCGGACATGCCACCTCGCGCAAAGCCGGCTGGGGGTCGTAGGAGAGGAAGTAGCGCATCCAGGGACTCAGCAATTGCTCCGCGGCTGCGTCGACACGCATCTGAACGTCCTCCGGCGAGAGTTCTGCACCGGAGGAGCGCAGTTCGGCCTCGATGAGCGTCCGCAGGTGCTTGGTCGCTGCCTCTTCATCGTCCGCCAGCACCGCAGCAAAGAGCTTCTCGCGAATGACAGATTGCGCCGCGATCGCTTCCTCCTCGACGCCGGCCGCTGCCAGCAGCAGTGCCGACTGCTTGAGCAGGAGCGCGTCGCCGCGGACCCCGGGGCCGGCGAGGAGCACGAGGAAGGCGAGGCCGTCGGTCCTCTCGGCGACCATGGGCGCGATGAGCCCGCCTTCGCTGTGTCCGATCAGGCCGATCCGGGCCGCGTCGATCTCCTCGATCGACCTGAGCCTGTCGACGACGGCGAGGACGTCAGTGGCGAAGTCGCTGCTCGTCGCCTCCACGACCAGAGTCGCATCTTCGACCGCCGAGGCGCCTACGCCGCGATCGTCGTAGCGCATGACCGCAATCCCGCGGCGCGAGAGGTAGTCGGCGAGGATCAGGAAGGGTTCGTGCCCGAGGATGGATTCATTGCGATCCTGCTGGCCGGAGCCGCTGATGAGCACGGCTGCGGGGTATGGCCCGGGCCCGAACTCCTCGGGATCGGGAAGCGTGAGCGTGCCGCCAAGGCTGAAGCCATCAGGATGCGGCGCGCTGACCTCCCGGGCCTCGTAGGGGAAAGGGGGCTGCGGCGTCTGCGGCCGAACCAGGTCACGGTACGTGTAGTTCGGCTCGCGTTTCAGGTCGAGATCGAACTCGAGCCCCGCCTGGCGGAAGGTCCCCGTCAGTGTCTGGCGCAGTTCATCGAGGCGAACCTCGATTGCCGCCCCGCCGGGTACAGGCAGATCCGCCGTAATCGTGCCGTCCTCCTCCTCAGCGAAGTTGACGAACGGGAACTCCCGCAGCCGCTGCATCGGAATGTCAAGATGGCCCACCCAGTGTCCGCCCGGCGTCCGGGCGAGCACGATCGTCAGCGGAATCGTCATCCCCTGCGCGCTGAGTTCTCCGGAGAACGCCAGCGGTTCGTCGAGGTCCGTGGCGCGCGGGCGGCGCTGCAGGCGAAAGCTGCCTTCCTTGCCGGGCTCGTCGCCGACGGTCACGCCCTCGAGCACCTGGCCATCCTCGGAGACGGCGCCCTGGAACCTTGGAGAGCCGGGGGCGTTCTTGATACTGAAGGCGAAGTCGTGGCCGCTCGCCGCCTCGATCCTGTCGCACGGACTGTCCAGCAGGCCGCCCGCCAGGGCCGTGATCGTCGCTTCCCAGCCCGACTCCTGTTTGATCGACAGACAGGCGAATATCTCCCTGCCCTCACTCGTGGTGACCGTGCCCACCCAGAAACCGACCGCGGGCTTGTCGCGCTCGAAGGGGAACAGTTCATCAACCGACCGCTCGGTCTGGGCCGCTGCGGTGCCGCACCAGGCGAGGACGAGAACGATCAAGGCGAGGAAGTGCTGCATCGGGAGTCTCCGGCTTGAGGAACGCGGGCAAAGGGCTCTCACCGGGTACACGCGTTCGTGCGAGAGGGGGAGCGTCAACGCGGGAAAGTGCACAAAACCCGAACAAACGGCTGGACGCGTCGCCCGTTTGCCCTATCATATACCAAACGATCAGGCAGATAGGGAGCCGACTCATGCTGAACCGCATTCGCATTGACCAACTCATCCGGATGGAGCAGGATGACCGTCTGCTCGATGAACTGGTGGCGAACGGGCGCAATGTGCCGCTGCCGTTGCGGTTGCGCCTGACCGCTCCCGCCGGTCGCCGAGCCGCCGCCCTGCGGCTGGCGCTACAGCGCCTCAGCGAACTCACACACGGCTCAGCGAAAGCATGCGCCACTGTCGCGTCGGCGCTCATCGGCCGGCAGCAGCAGGACGGCGGGTTCGGCACGCTCGCCGCCACAGTTGCCGCTCTCGCGGGTCTCACCACCTACCTCGACTACGCCCCCGCCGAGGTACATCCTGGGGCGATCGACGAGGCGGTCCGGCGGGGCATGGCATCGCTCTCCGCCGCGCAGGATGAGGCCGGGCTCCTCGCGGCGGACCCGATCCTCTCGCTCTTCGCAGCGCGCATGCTCATGCTCCACCACGACTTCGTCGCGAGCGTCCGCTTCGGCGACCTGACCGATGCGCTCCTGCGCAGCCCCGAGACCTCCGACAGTTTCGCGCAGCTCGCCTCAACGGCGCACACGCTGCTCTCCGCCGCGTGAGCATTTGACCGGCATCCGCGGCCGGCGCCGCGGCGCGCGAGCGCAGGCAGCGTTGATCCAGAGGTGACTCCAAAAATCCCGGAACTCGCAGGCATCTTAGTAGACCCGGGCCGCGAACTGTGATGTGTAACCGGCAAGCGGACCGGCCAAGTCGTCTCAGGACGCGAGGAGATCTCGGAGGGGAGGGAGATGAGACTGAGACGGCGACAGACCGGTCCGTGACGCCGCTGCCTGTGCGACACCGTCGCACGCTGCTGCTTCGTTCTGCACGCTTCGTCCGTGCCGTCGACGACGCCCCTCACAGGCGTCCACGCCTCGACGCTCTGACATGGTTCAGCGCAGTGAATCCTCCTGTTGCAGCGTGCGCCCGGCGCGTTCGCGCAGATCCCTGGGCCGGGGTCGAGCTTCGCCTCCCACCGACGCAGTGCCGCTTCCAGGAGGCTCGACCCAGGCGGAGGAGAGAGACGGGGGGCGTGTCAGCCGCACCGGTGTGTTTCCCCGGCGCGACCCACGACCTCCGGTGCGGGCTGTCCCCGAGGCGCAGCCCGCACTTTTTGCGCGCTTCCCATGCTCCAACTCTCCGACGCTTTGTGGATGACTGTAACGGCAGATTTGTCATGCCCGCGAAGGCGCGCATCCAGGTCCGCGCCGGACCCGACGCCGCGCATGCCATGAGGCTGCTCACCTACTGCACGTCGTTATCCGACCGGCTTATCGCGCCGCCGTTGTGCTGATCCACGAAGCGCGACATCTCCTGCGCCAGCAGGTGGCGCCGGGCGATCTTGATCGCCGTCACCCCAACGAAGGCGGCGAGCACGAGCGCGGCGGCATAGGCGACCCGGCCGCGGAAGAAGACCAGTGACACGCCCACAGCTGCGAAGGTCGCCGCGATGCCGTAAAGCACGAAGACCGCCCCCTTCACGCCCAGTCCCGTGCGTTTGAGCATGTGATGCAGGTGCTGATCGTCGGCGGACATGATCGGCTTGCCCGCCATCTTCCGACGCACGATCGCCAGCGTCGTGTCGATCACCGGCACGGCGTAGACGATGAGCCCGGCGATGACCAGGTGCGTGAAGCCGCGCTCGCCGAGCATGAGGATCAGCGAGATGGTCGTGAAGCCGAGCAGCAGGGAGCCCGCATCGCCGAGGAAGATGTTGGCCGGGTTGAAGTTGTACGGCAGGAAGCCGAGGCAGGCGCCCAGCAGCGCCAGGGAGAGAATGACTCTGGCCGCATCGAGCTTGCCCTGGGGATAGGGGAGCACCCCGCCGGGCATCTCGGTCGCGAGGTAGAGGCTGATGGCGAGCAGCCCCGCCGCGCTGATCGCCGTCGTGCCGCTGCACAGCCCGTCCAGACCGTCGATCAGGTTGGAGGCGTTGCAGGCCCCGATGACGGCGATGGCGATGATAGCGGTGCCGGTCCAGTAGACGAGATCGATTTCAAGGCTGCCCGTGCCGAGGAACTGCACATCGCCCGGGAAGGGAATGTGCCAGGTGAGTTCGGGATTGCCAAGCAGTTCGCCGAGCGGCCGCAGTAGTCCGGTCGCCACCTTGACGCCGACATCTTCGATGGCGAGTGCGGCGGCGGCGAGGAGTTGCCCGCCCACTTTGACGCGCGGGCTCAAGCCCCAGACGTCGTCGACGACGCCGGTCAGCAGGATCAGCGTCGTGCCGAAGAGCAGCGCGACCGGTGGATAATCGACGTAGGGGCTGTGGTACGTGAAGCCCGGCAGGTAGGCGATGATCAGGCCGGCGATGATGCCGCAGTACACCGCCAGGCCTCCAAGATAGGCGACGGGTTGAGCGTGCATCTTGCGGCGATCCGGCCAGTCCACGATGCCGTACATCATGGCGATGCGCCGGCACACAGGCACGGTCAGAAGCGAGGCGAGAAACGCCACCACGAAGACCACGAGGTACTCGTTGAGGATCTGCGCCATCGTATGCCCGCCCACCGCAACATCGGCTGCGGCTGGCTCAACGACAGATTGGCAGAGGTTCACAATCATCACTACTTCGCCACTGTAGAGGCAGCCTGGCGCATGTCGGCCGCCAGGTCCCGGATCGTTTGCTCGAGGGCAAGGGCCGGCCGAAAGCCGCACGCCTGCCGAATCGCCGTCAGGTCCGGCTGCCGGTCGCGCAAATCTTCAAAGGACGGGCCGAACGCCTCCGCGTAGGGCACGCGGCGAATCTCGCTGCGGCTGCCGAGTGTATCGACCACCAGCCGGGCAAGTGCGGCAATCGTCAGACGTTCGTCGGAGCCGACGTTGAAGACGCGGCCGTGGCAGCCGGCGTTGTCGAGCAGGCGCGGCAGCAGGGGCGCCACGTCGCGCACGTCGCAAAAGCTGCGCGTCTGTTCGCCGTCGCCGTGCACCTCGAGCGGGGCGTTCGCCAGCGCGGCGCGCACGAAGCGCGGCAGCACCATGCCGTACTCACCCACCTGGCGGGGTCCCACGGTGTTGAAGAAGCGTGCGATGACGACCGGCAGCCCATGCTGCTGGTGGTAAGCGAGGCCAAGGTATTCGTCAATCGCCTTGGTGCAGGCGTACGACCAGCGCGGGCAGGTGGTGGGGCCGTAGAGCACATCGTCCTGCTCGCTGAAAGGGATCCGCGTGCCCTTGCCGTAGACCTCGCTGCTGGAGGCGAGCAGCGTCGCCGCCCGTCGCCGGTTGGCCCAGCGCAGGAGTTTGGCGGTCTGCTCGACGTTGGTTTCAATGGTGTGGATGGGGCGTTCGACGACCAGCCGAACCCCGACCGCTGCCGCCAGATGGTAGATCCGGTCACACGGCTCGTCGTTGAGATCGTCGAGCGCGGCGCTCAGATCCGCTTCAATGAAGCGCACATGATCGGTGACGGCGTCAAGGTTGCGGCGTCTGCCGGTGCTCAGGTTGTCGACGACCGTCACCTCGTGTCGCTGCGCAACGAGCGCTTCGCAGAGGTGCGAGCCGATGAAGCCGGCGCCGCCTGTGACGAGGATCCGCATGCCTGGCCAAGTCTCCTGCTCTCACGTCACCAGCATCCGCGACGGTCGACGCGAAGCGCGGCGTCAGCTCTCCCGCTGATAGCGGCTCATCGCCTGGATGTTCTTGCGGTAGTAACCGCCGGCCGAACTGCGCACGCCGTTGACCACTACGCCAAGGAAATCCGACTTGCAGTCCTGCAGCAGGCCGGCCAGGCGCGCGACCAGGCCGCGCTTATCCTGCATGGCGCGGGCGATGAGGATCGTGGCGTCGACGCGGTTGGCGACAAGCTGGCTGTCGCCGGCGACGATGCCGGGGGCGACGTCGACCAGGATGAGATCGAAGGCGCCCTTCGCCGCCGCGACCACATCGTCGAATCGCTTGGTCCCCAGGCGTTCCACCACGCGGTGTTCCGCGTTCCCGGCTCCGATGATGCTGAGATTCTCGACCGACGTCGGCTTGAGGCACTCCTCGAAGCTCGCCTGGCCCGCCAGCAGATCCGCGAGCCCCGGCGTCGCTTCCAGTCCGAAGTGCGAATGCACGCGCGGCTTGCGGAAGTTGCCGTCCACGATGAGCACCTTCATCTCCAGCCCGGCGCAGGAAGCGGCGAGGTTGCCGATGACCGCCGTCGCCCCGGAACTCGGCGATGACGCCACCACCAGCACGACCTTGTGATCCTCACCCTGCACGTGCTTAAGCAGCGGCGTGCGGATCTGCCGGATCGATTCGGCGATGACGCTCTGCGGCTGCCGCTGGATCGCCAGATCGAATCCCGCCGGATTGCTGGGATCCTCGCTGACTTCGGGAATGATGCCCAGCACCTTGCCCTTGCCTACGCCAAGAATGTCGCCCGGGCTCTTCACCCGCTGGTCGATGATCTCGCGCAGGAAGACGAAGGAGATGAACAGACCCAGCACCAGGATCGTCACGCCGGGAATCATCGTTTCCGGCTGCGGGAAGGACACCTTGTCGGGCTTGGTCGCCTGACCGCGCATTCGCACGCGGTCCGAGGCGCTCGATTCCTCGGTCAGACGCACATCGCTCAGGCGGCTGGTGTACAGCTCGAGCTGTTCGAGGACCTGCTCGACTTCCTCCTTCATCTGGTTGTAGGTCTGCAGGTTGCTCGTCAGGTCGCGCAGGCGGGTACGCGCCGTCGTCATCTTGTTGTTCAGTTCGGCAGCCGTCTGCGTGTACTGCTGCTCCGCCTGGCGAGCCTGGTCAAGCCGCGCGCTGAGGACGGACTCCATGATCGACTGCTGTTCCGCCTCGATTTCCTGGTCGAGGGCGCGAATCTGACGCTCGAGCGCCATCACCTCGCGATGCTGCGGTCCGAACTGCTCCGATGCCGAGCGCAGGGCGGCGCGCATCTGCACGCCCTGATTCTGCAGGGCCGCGATGCGCGGGTGTTCCTGCGCTTCCAGCTTGATCGAATCGGGATACTGGATGATGCCTTCGGTGGCGTAGATGGACTCGTAATACTGCCGCATCTGCTTCGCCTGCTCGATCGTCGCCTCCGTCTGGGTGAGCTGGCTGGTCAGGGCGTTCACTTCCATCGCCTCGGCGGAGGCAAGTTCCTCCAGCACCGAGATGTCGTGCTCGGCGAGGAAGGTCGCCATCGAGTTCTCGAGCTGATCGCGGCGGGTTCGCAGCCGGGCAAGTTCCGCATCCAGGATCTGACGCCGCTCCGTGCCTTCCGAGCGCTTCTGCGTCGCCAATTGTCGGGTGTAGATGTTGGCAACGGAGTTGATGAGGATCGGCAGATCCTCGGGAACGGGGCCGCTCATGCTGAGTTGCAGGTAGAACGTCTCGGGCACGGGGCTGCAGCGAATCTCATCCTTCAGTTCGAGAAACGCCTCGACGGGATCGTATTGACCGGCCAGCACGAACTGCTGGGCCCACTGGGTGTCGTTGCGCACCTCGCGGGCGTTGACGGCGTCCTGCAGGATGCGGTCGCGCGTCATCTCGAAGGCCTGCGTCTTCATGAACATCTCGAGTTCGTCGAGCTGGCCCGGAGAGATCGTCTCCATGTTCACCGCGCTCTCGATCTTGGGCTGACACTCGAAGATGGCGGCGGCGGTGTAGCGCGGGAAGAACTTGAGCGCGACGAAGTAGGCCCCGACGCCCACACCTACGCCGACAATGCCCCCGATGATCAGCAGCACAATGTTTTGCCGAATCACCTTGATCGGGTCGAGCGCGATGGCCGTGGGTTTGGCCTTGGCGGGGGCCGCGCCAGTGGGGCGCGGCGGGGCGGGCGGGCGATTGCGCGGTCCGGCAGTGGTGGGAGCAACTGTCATATCTGTCTTCCTGTCTCACGCCCGGCGGCGTGATCTCGCGGGGATCATCAGCGGCTTTGTTATCGGTCTCGGCACGATCGGACTGGCGTCAGCCGCCTCCCGATTGCGCCTCCTGAAGCTTCTGCCGCAGACGCTCGATCTCTTCCAGGTTATCGGTTTCGTTCGGAGCGACCTTTTGTTCAGCCTTGCGGAGATACGCGTCCGCCTCGCCGAACTTGCCCAGTTCGATACGCACTTCGGTCATGTGGAAGAGCTCCTACATCGTTTTCTTGATGGTCAGGCTCTTTGAGATCGTCGCCTGCGCGTTGTCCTACCGAACGAGCT
>CAZZPX010000023.1:0-14048 GCA_964655955.1 uncultured Phycisphaerales bacterium
ATTGACGTTGCCTGCGGCGGATCTGCCCGCCGAATCGCAGTCGACCGGCGCCAGGCGCGACGTCGCCTGAACGCAGCGGGGCGTCGCTCAGTCGGCGAGCACGACCACATCCATCGGATCAACGAAGAGTCGCACCTGCGACCCTGGCCGCAACGGCGAGCGCAGGCGGGGGTTGACCTCGAGCAGCCGCAGGTGCGTAGAGTCGGGGAGTTCGACGGAGTGCTGCGAGAATTCGCCGAGGAATGTGCTATGTAAACACTTTCCTTCAAATGAGTTATGTTGTTCTTCGCCGTTCGTGCGCAGCGACTCGGGCCGGATCGAGCAGGTGACGTTGCCCCTATCAGGAACCAAACCATCATCAAAAGCGGTGGAGACGAGGTCGCCGGCGACGGTCTCAAGAACGAGGCGCTCCGGCCGGCGCTCCTTGATGGTGGCCTGCAGGAAGTTGGTCTCGCCGAGAAAGTCGGCGACGAAGCGGCTGCGGGGCCTGGCGTACAGATCGCGCGGCGGTCCGACCTGGACGACTTTGCCGGCGCTGAGGACCGCCACGCCGTCCGCCATGCTCAGCGCCTCCTTCTGATCATGCGTGACGTAGACGGTGGTGATGCCCGTCTCCTTGCAGATGCGCTGAATCTCAGAGCGCATTTCGAGGCGCAGCTTGGCGTCGAGATTGCTTAATGGTTCGTCGAGGAGCAGAACGCTCGGTTTGACCACGAGGGCGCGAGCGAGCGACACGCGCTGTTGCTGACCGCCGGAGAGTTCGTTGGGCTTGCGCTTTGCATAGTCGCTCATGCGCACGGTGCGCAGCGCCTCGGCGATGCGCGCTTCGCGCTCCTCGCCCTTGACGTTGCGCACATTGAGGCCGAAGGCGACGTTCTCCGCGACGGTCATGTGCGGCCAGAGGGCATAGGACTGAAACACCATGCCTGTGTTGCGTTTGTTAACGGGGAGATTCGTGACGTTCTTTTCATCGAAGTGAATAGAGCCGGCCGTGGGCTGAATGAAGCCGGCGATCGTTCTTAATATCGTGGTCTTGCCGCAGCCGGACGGTCCGAGGAGGAAGAAGAGTTGTCCATCGTCGATGCGCAGATCGACGCCGTCCACGGCTGTGGTTCGTCCGAAGCGTTTGACCAGGTTCTTGATCGTGATTGCGGTCATGATGGTGACAGGATAGCGGTGGGGGAGGGGGGGAGTGTCAAGCTCGCGTTCAGGTGACGGCGTCGGGAGCGCGCGGACCGAAGCGGGCGGCGTGCAGCGCGATCCCCGTGGCCGTCCCGACGTTGAGCGAATCGACGCCCGCCGCCATGGGGATCTCAATCACAGCGTCGCAGGCGTCGATGGTGCGCCGGCGCAGACCCGTCCCCTCCGTCCCCACGACGAGGGCGGCGCGATGGGGCCAGGCGAACTCGTGCAGCGGCCGGGCGCGGTCGCTGAGGGCGAGAGCGACGAGGGTGTAGCCGCAGCGCCGCAGCGCCTCGAGGCCTTCGGGCCAGTCCGCGGCACGGGCCCAGGGGAGGCTGAGCGCGTGTCCGATCGACACGCGCAGCGCCCGGCGGTAGAGCGGGTCGCAGCTCTCGGGGTCCAGGACGATGGCGTCGGCCCCGAAGGCGGCAGCGTTGCGGAAGATCGTCCCCAGGTTGTCCACGTGCCGCAGCCGCTCGCCGGCCACGACCAGCGACCCCGCGCTCCCCTCCGGCAACACAGACTCCAACATCTTGTTCGGCGGGCACTTACCGATCGAAAGGCAGCCGCGGTGAACATGGAATCCGGCAATCCCGTCCAGCACCGCCTGCTCGCCGAGGTAGATCGCCAGCCCGTCGCGCGCCAGGGGCAGCAACTCGGCCTCCAGCGCCCGCAGTCGGGCCTCATTGAGCAGGACCGATTCCATCCGAATATCACCCAAAACGTGCACTTGCAGGGCTTTGCGCACAACAAGCTCCCCCTCGGCGATGAAGCGGCCACCGCGCTGGCGCAGGTCCGCATCCTTGAGGTCGCGATAGAGCTGGATGCGCGGATCGGCGACTGAGTCGATACGGATCCAGAGCCCGGCTGTCATGCCTGCATGGGTCATCGGTCGATTGAGTGTATCGCCCCGACCTTGCGAGCGCCCGACTGCGTATCATCCTTGGCTCTGGCCCGGGCGGGCAGCGCACAGGGCGCGTGTACGTAGATAAGTGCATCTGGAACAATGACTTGAAGCCGGATAGCGCCAGGTGGCGGCGGCTCTCCCCGGCCTGCGAGATGGAAGGCAGACGTGACCAAGGCTGAACAGGCGGACAAATACCTGCTCTACGAGAAGGCGGCCCAGGATCCCGAGATGATGGTGCGGTTCCTGCGGGCGCTGCATGGGGGCGATCCCAAGATTCTGGGCGAGGATTTCTCGGGGACAGCCGCCATCTCCCGTACCTGGGCGGGACTGGGCGACGAATACGCCGCCATCGCCGTGGATCACGACGAGGAGCCCCTGCGCCGCGCCTCGGCCGAGCGCGTGACGCTGCGGCGAGCGGATGTGATGGCGGTGGACGATCCGGTCGATCTCATCGCCGCCCTGAACTTCTCCATTTGCGAGTGCCTCACGCGCGCGGCGCTGCTGGCGTATCTCACGCACGCGCGGCAGCGCCTGGAGGCGCGGCGGGGTGTCCTGGTGGCGGATCTCTTCGGCGGGGCGAGCACCCTTGTAAACACTGCCATGCAGGTCAGCCTTACCGACGAGATCACCTACACCTGGGAGAACGAAGCCGTCAACGTCATGACCAATCACATCGGCTGCCGCATGAGCTTCCAGTTCGATGACGGTTCGGAGATGCCGGCTGCGTTTCTCTATCAGTGGCGCCTCTGGTCGCCCTGCGAGATGCTCGAGGCAATGCGCGAGGCGGGGTATAAGAAGCTGGAGGTCTATGATCGGCTGGGCGAGGCGATCGACGCGGAGGGGAATCTCTACGTCTCGCCGGTCACCAGTTTGTATGCCACCGTGGACGAGGTGTACACGGGCGGTGACGAGGAGGGCGAGGGGGAGTTCGGGGCGAGTGCCTGGCATGGCGACGCCTGGGGACACGATGCCGAGGCGGAGGAAGATCCCTCGCGCTCCGGCGTGGCGGGACAGCTTCCCGACTGGCAGTGCTTCATCGTCGCCCGTACATCCGAACTCTAAGGGAGCGTGAGGATCTCCTTATGGTCGATGTGAATCAGGTTCTGCGGCGACAGCTCAAGTTCTCTTGTCAGAACTGCATCATGGGTGATATAGACAAGCTCGCCCGCGGCCGCGTTCGCAGCACGGGCAACTGGTCGCCTGGGCGCATCGTGCAACACATCACAGAAATGATCAATGGTTCGCTCGACGGTTTCCCTCCAGAGATGAAGGCGCCCATCGTCATACGCATTCCGGCGCGCTTCCTGAAGAAACGCATGCTGGGGCGGCCGTGGCAGCCGGGCATCAGGCTGCCGAAGCAGTTCGAGGCGCTCCTGCCGCCAGGCGATATTGAATTCGAGACGGCGCGCGAGAATCTGCGCCGAGCGGTGCGGCGTCTGGAAACGGAGCAGATGCAGGCCAAATCGCCGGTGTTCGGCCCGATGTCGCACCAGGACTGGATGAAGCTGCACTGCCGGCACGCGGAGCTGCACTTCAGCTTTCTCCATCCGGAGGAGGCGGCGACGTGAAGCCGAATGATGAAGTCTGCCTCTGCTTTCACGTCACGCTGCGCAAGATCGAAGCGTATCTTCGCCGTGAAGATCCGCCGGTTGCATCGCTCATCAGTGATTGCCTCGGCGCGGGAACCGGATGCGGCTGGTGCGTGCCGCAGTTGCGCAGGCTGCACGAATTGCACGTGCAGGGCCGGTCGCTCGAACTGGCGCAGTCGCCGGCGGATTACGCGCGCGAGCGCGAAGCGTATCGCCGGGAGAAGCGAGGAGAAGGTGGCGCCGCCGATGCGGATCCGAAAGCCCGGAAAGGCTGATGCAATATGTCCAGTAAGACGTGGATGCTCGACGAGGCGCTGGCGGTGTACCTGGTGGATCACTGCCCGCCCGAGGATGCGTTTCTCAAGGAACTGAAAGATGCGGCGGTGAGGCAGGAGATTCCGGCTATCTGGATCGCACCCGAGCAGGCGGTCTTCATGCAGATTCTCCTGCGCCTGGCGCGCGCAAAGGATGTGGTGGAAGTCGGGACGCTCGCGGGATACTCAGCGATCAGCATGGCGAGAGCCCTGCCGCAGGACGGATTTGTGCGGACCATTGAAGTCGAGGCGCGTCACGTGGCATTCGCGGAAGAGTGGATTGCGCGCTCGGATGTCGCGGGGCGCGTGAAGGTGTTGCAGGGTGAAGCGAGGGAGATCCTGGCTGAGATGGAGAGCGAGTCCTGCGACGCCGTGTTCGTGGATGCGGACAAGGAAAGCTATGAATTCTACCTGGAGCAGGCGGCGCGGATTCTGCGCCCGGGCGGATTGCTCATGATGGACAACGCCTTTCGCAACGGGCAGGTGCTGGAAAGCGACGGCGATGCTGGGACGCGTGCGATCCGTGCCAGCAACGATCGTCTCGCCGCGGGCGAGCAGTTCCAGGCGGTCATCGTGCCGCTTGCCGACGGCCTGTGGGTCGCCGTGCGGGAATAGTCGGGACGGCGATCACGGCGCAATCGGCGAAATCGGAGGCTCGCGGCAACCTCTCGCGTCGCGGCGGCGAATGGTGACCTGGATGTCCGTCTGCGCTGCGGGCGGGCATCCGCGGTACGCTGGTTGAGAGAGACCCGGCAGAGGCATGGCTGTGAAGGGGGTCGATGCATGAGCACCATTCTGGGATGCACGCACGCCTCGTTCGATGAGACCGGTTGGTCACTGGTCGGTGCGCTGATGGACAGCAAGGCGGAGTTCGCCAAGGCCGCCCTGGCCCGGCTGTTGCGCGATTACTGGCCGCCGATCTTCGCTTACATTCGCCGCTCGGGTCGGCCGCGGCAGGAAGCGGTGGACTTGACGCAGGAGTTCATCGCCACCGTAGTGCTGACGCGCGGCCTGTTTCACAGCGCCGAGCGCAGCAAGGGGCGGTTCCGGGCCCTGATCAAGGCTGCGATCCGCAACTTCCTCGCCGAGCAGCACCGCCGGGCCACCGCGCGCAAGCGCAGCCCGGCGGGTCTCCTGCGCTCGCTCAGCCAGGGGTTGGGCATCGAAGAGCCCGCGGCAGCGCGTTCGCCGGATGCCGCCTTCGACTACCAGCTCGCCGCCACGGCGATCCATCGCGCCCTGGCCCAGGCGAAGGTCGCCTGCGAGGCGGACGATCTCGCCCTGCACGGACAAATCTTCGAGGAACAGGTCATCCGACCGATCCTGCTCGGCATATCTGCTCCCGGCTATGAGTTGCTGGCGGAACGGCACGGGCTGCGCGACGCCCGGCAGGCGGCGAACATGGCCGCCGTCGCCCGCAAGCGCTTCCAAGCCGAACTCCGCCGCGAAATCAGCCGCTGGGTCGTCGCGGAAGAGGAAATTGATGCGGAACTGGCCCGGCTGATCGAGGCGGTGAGCCGCGCCGGCGCGTGAGGCACATGCAGGATGAAGCAGCCTGGGCAACCTGAAGGCGCCTCGCCGGAGTCGGAGGCTGCGACGCGCCCGCCGACGCCCGCCGGTTCGCCGCTGATCGGCTCGAGCGGCGAGACGATGGCGGAGATTCTGCGGCTGGGCCTGTCGGGTGAGCAGGCCGTCGCTGTCCCCCGGCCGGAGGCGCGTGTGGACGGCCTCACGGCTGGATTCAGGCCGGTCGAGTTGCTCCCCGCGTTCGACCAGGCGCTGACCTGGGTGATGGGGCGGGAGGCATCGGTGGTGGCGCTGCTGACGCGCGAGACGACGCCGCTGCGCGACCTGCGTCTCATCAAGCAGGTGGCCAAGCGTCTGTGTGCGGGGGCGCATTCGCGGCCGTGGCGGGGCCTGACGCGGGCGCTGTACTTTGCCGCCATCGCCGCCGCGTTCAGTCATCAGGGGGCATTGATCAGCAAGAAGGAGTTGCCGCAGCTTGCGCGCGTGCTGGGGCTGCTGGTGCGCTCGCCCTGCCTGCCCGCGGAGTTGCGCCCCATCGTGCGAGACGCCCATGACGGGCTGTTGCTGCAGGAGTGAACTTACAGGCGAACGAGAATCAGTCCGCCGAAATGACGTTGGGACCCTTGCCCGCCTTCTTTTCGTACTTACCGTCGCCGGCGCGTTCGTACTTGGTGAAGCCCAGACGGTCGAGGTTCTTGTTGCTCAACGTCTTCTTCTCGGCGGCGTCGGTGTATTTGCCCGGCAGGTTGGGCGCGGTGATCAGTCGCTTGACTGCTTCGCCGGTCTGCGGGTGCTTCTCAAGAGGCGGATCCGACATCTCCTGGAAGATCTCGAAGACTTCGCCCTCGGACCGGTCTGCCTTGATCACCTGATACACGTACATGGGCATGGCGCCACCTCGATGTCTGACAGCCGCATGGAGCGGCGGGAGCGCTCAAGTGTAGTCCGCGCAAGGGAAGACCGCGCGATCATCTCGCGCGGCCTTCCAAATCACTTCCTCGCGTCCAGCGGGCGTTCAAGGACAAGGCGTGTCGTAGGCGGCGAGAAGGAGCCCGAGATCGGATTGACCGGTGAAGCCGTCCCCATCGATGTCGCCGCTGCCGTCGATTTCGTAGGAGGCGAGCAGGATGCCCAGATCCTGCTGACCGATGTAGCCGTCGCCGTTGAGATCGGCGGGGCAGGGATCGGCGTCGCCGACGCTGAGCGTCGCGGCGTCGCTGGGAATCGTGCAGGCGTTGAAGTCGCCGACGAGGCAGACATACTCGCCAGCGTCGTCCCCTTGCGCATCGAGAATAAGGAGCTGTGCCGCGGTGGCGCCGATGATGCGGCCGTCGTCGAGAAGATCCTCGCCGTCCTTCGTCCACTGATACGTGGGGCTGACGCCGGTCGCCGACACGGAAAAGACCGCGGGTTCGCCCGGCTCGACGCTGAGATCGTCGGGCTGGTCGGTGATGATGGCGCTGGCGTCGAGCGTCAGGGAGAGACTCTCCGAGACGTATGAGGAGCCGCAGTCGTCAGTGGCCAGGCAATTGTAGGCATCGCCGATGTCGCTGAGGCCGACGTCGATGATATAGAGGGTTTCGGAGGTTGCGCCGATGAAATGCGTGCCGTCGTCGACGATGGGCGTATCGCCGCGGCGCCACTGGAGCGTGGCCGTCTGGTCGGGCGGCAGTTCCACCTGGAGTTGCACGAAGTCGCCGGGGCAGACGGCTTGCTGCGGATCGCTGGCGAGCACCACGACGGGCGGGGCACAGTCGCTCTGCGCCCCCGGGTAGTCCCAGCCGATCGCGTCGAACATATCAAGATCGGATTGCAGGAAGTAGTCGGGATAAAGCGTCTCGCCGGGCCCGATCGCGGGATCCATGATGCCGATGACGTTGCCTTGTTCGCGAAAGTGGCTCGCCTGCCAGGGAGAACCGTCCTCCATGCGATACTCGACGCTCAGCAGATCCGACATGTGCTGGCCGTTGGGAGTATTGAAGTCCTGGAGCCGCGGCAGGGTGTAGAAGTCCCGGCTGTTATCCGGATTATAATTTCCCGTGCCGTCGAAGAGCGGGAAGCGATAGAGATCGAGCGCCTCGATGTCGGTCTGGCGAAAGTCGACGCCGGAGGTGAAGCCGAGGGCATGGCCGACCTCGTGAATGATAACATCCATGAAGGATGTGCCGTTCACCCCGTTCGACGGGTCGTAGTCGAAGGAGAATTGCGTGTTGAAGGTCATCGAGGCGGCCGTGCCGGAGACCGAGCCGATTGCCGCCCGATAGTTCGCGTACGTGAAGAAGACGCGAGATTCATAGGTGATCTGGTCGCTGTTTCCCGTATAGCGCACGGGGATGCTCGAGCCGTAGGGAAGCATGGCCTGCAGAATGTCGTCGGCGTCGCGGCCGCTGCTGAGCGACGTCCGCGCGGTTAGGTATGTGGCGGTCTTGTAGGCGCTGCCGGTCGCGCCGATCACGCCCGAGCCCATGTTGTCGTAGGCGACGTCGATCACGACCGTCACCGGATCCTGAAACTTACCCTCGATGAAGGTCTCGGCGAGCAGAATCGCGGGTTCGGCAATCGGCGGCACGGAGCCGGCGAGGTTGAAGACCAGGTTCAGCCCGTTCCGCAGGCCGCTGTCGATGACGCGCACGCCCGGCCGGGACATCTGCTGACGTGTGGCGGCGGCGATCGCCTGCAGATCGTCAGCGGTCAGCCCCTGCAGGTTCGAGCCGCACATGAAGCGCCACACGGTCTGCGTCTCGGACGTCTCGCTGCCGCCGATGTACAACTCGCTGACCTGCAGCCCGCCGGGCTCGACGTAGTTCGGCGCCCGCGGGGCGGGATCGTTCGGCGCCTCCAGCGCCTGGCCCAGCGTCGTGTCGCCGCCGCACAGGCACGCGCCGAGGCAGAGGGGCGCGAGGTGGATTGCCCGGGAGCGGGCGCCGGCTCGATTCGTCGTGAACATCACTCAAAGCTCCTGATCGAGGCGCAGCGCCTGGCGGTGCAGCCGGCGGCTCGGCGCGACGATGGTTTCGATTCAGTGTTGGCTTCCACTGTCCGCCTGCAACGGTCGCGGACAGCAGCGCGCCGGAATGGGCACGCAACGGTCGACTTTACGCAGGCCGGCGGAGGCGGTTGCCGGCGGACGCAACGAAATCTCTCGATATGATCCAGATTGGCGACGTGCCGCACCGCGACCCACCTGATTTGGGGGTCCGGAACCGACAGCAGGCGGCTCAGATCGTCAGCACCGTCGCCGAGCCGTTCGTGTAGATGCAGATCTCCGCCGCCACCAGCAGCGCCTCGCGGGCCACGTTCTCAGCGGGCATGTCGGTGTGCTTGAGCAGGGCGCGGGCGGCGGCGAGGGCGTAACTCCCGCCGCTGCCAATGGCTACGATCCCATCCGTCGGCTCGATCACCTCGCCGCTGCCGCTGATCATCAGGCTCTTGCCTCGATCCGAGACGGCGAGCAGCGACTCCAGACGCCGCAGCACCCGGTCCGAGCGCCACAGCTTCGCCAGCTCGACCGAAGCCCGCGTCAGGTTCTCCGGTGAGTCCTTCAGCTTCGCCTCGAACTTCTCGAGCAGCGTGAAGGCGTCCGCGACGGCCCCCGCGAAGCCGACCAGCACCCCCGCACGCTCCAGGCCGAAGCCCTCCAGCCGGCGGATCTTGACCGCATCTCCCTTCGCGACGGTTTCGCCGATGGTGACCTGTCCGTCGCCGGCCATGGCGACATCGCGGTCCCGGCGAACGCTGATGATGGTTGTCCCGTGCATCTGCTCCACAGCCGCCTCCATTCCTGCCGCCCTCGTCAGTCTACCCCTTCCGTCAGCCGACCGGGCCTCATGACCGCCCCAGCGCCAGGTCGATACACTCACAGGCCCCGGACCGCAGCGCCACGGCTGCGCCGCCTCGCCGCTCCGGGTGACGCATCACGAGGCGCGGTCGAACCGGCCGGATCGGCTCAACGTACCGGACCGCAACCACTTGCCGCCGCCACGCGCCCGTCACGACCAGCCCGCGCCTCTCGCAAGGACTCGCGCATGACCCGCACCGCCCGTTTCGCCCTCGCCTCCCTCACCCTCGCAGCCGCCTTCGCAGCGCTCGCCGGCTGCCGCGTCGCCAAGACCGTGCCGATGCGCCTGACGTATCCGGCGCACGTCACCGCCTCCGCGGTGGACGTGAAGTCCTACGGCGGGTCGGTCACCATCATCAGCAATCCCAATGCGACGGCGATCGGCATCGAGTCTCGCGTCCGCGTCGCCCCGTGGGTGTCCGCCAAAGAGAAGGACGCGGTCGTCGAGGCCGCCGACGTTATCGCCGAGGTCAGGGAGCGCGACGGCCGCTCCATTCTCCTGGTCGAAGCACTCACCGACTATCCGGATGACACCGCCTCAGAAATCCTGCTGCGCATCACGCTGCCTTCCGTGCAGGGAACGCGCGTGCGGCTGGTGCGAGGCGACACGGAGCTGGTCAACGTCGAGGGCGCCGTCCAGGTCAACCAGGTCGAGGGCGACATCACGCTGCGCTCGAACCACGCACTGCGTGATCCGGTTCTGCTCATGACCGGCCGCGGCAAGATCAACGCCGCGATCGTGCCGCAGTCCATGGGGCGAATCGAACTCGACTCCGCGACCGGCGAGGTGACCTACCGCGCCTTCGAGGGCGTGACGCGCAACATGACCGCGAGCCACGATTCATTCCTCGGCACGCTGAACGACAAGGCCAACACGATCAAGATGCAGGCGGACGGCGACGTGACGCTCATCGTGCGGCCCAACGCCGGCGACGTGATCAATCCGCAATAACATTCGCTTTGAGGCTCGCGTCTGCGCGCAGTCCGCCTCTGGGTCGCGCGGGAGATCCCCACGCGCTCACACGGCCAGGATGGCCGTGCTATATGGAGCGAAGCCATCCTGGCCTCGACGGCGTGAGTGCATCAATCGTGCACGGCCGCTCTTTCGCCGCGCCCCCAGCCACACTCCGGGCATCCGGGTGTGTCGCCGTGGCGAATGTCGTAACCGCAGCGCGGGCGGCAGCGGCGCAGATGCCGATATACGCGACGGGTTGCGCGTGGAGCGACGAGCAGCAGTGGCCACAGGGCCGCATAGAAGAACGAGTTGAAGATCAGCGCCGGCCAGTAAGGACGATAGGGAAGCACGGCGAATCTTCCTCGCTCTGAAGTAATCCGCAGCCAGCGAGGTGGAATGAGCGCATCGCAGACGAACTGACCTCCCGGCCAGGAGCAGCTCAAACATGGTCGCGGCCAACCATAGAGAGCCTCCGACCACATGCTGTTATACAACGCGGGCGAGAGATCGCCGAACGTACCGCAACCCGGTGTGACCATCTCAACCGCACCTGGTGGCATCGCCTTCGCCTGTTGCCAGAGTCCGCAAGTACGAGTCCACGCTGGCGCGAAGTCCAGACTCTTCAACCAAGCGCTTGATATCTGATTGTCCTCCCAACGGAAGAATGTCACCAAGGCGTGGTCGACGCCGGGTTTGTGTGAGTGCGTCAGATACACAGCAGGCTCACTGGGACCGCACGAGGAGTCGGACTTGTCGCTGGCATCCCAGCCTGGCGCAACGTAGACCCCGCACGCCCATGCCACCGCCCAGGTCGTGATGAAGCCCAGCATGAGTGATAGTACTGCGTGAAGGATCACGCGCCGCCGCCAACGAGTTCGTCCGCCCGGGCGAGTCATAGGTGTATGATCCGGCGCGCCCGCCTCGGCGGCAAGTGTTGATCGGGCAATTGCGAGCCCCACAGAGCCCCGGCATGCCCGGGTTTGGTAGCACAGCGCTCGACGATTCGCCGCTGCGCTCGCGCGGACCCGGCGGCGCGCTCATTCCTCTTCCGCTTGAGTCCCTTGCTCATCCTCGGGTGTGCGCACGGGCGGCAGCAGGCCGATGAAGATACACATGGCGGCCCCCGCCAGGAGCCACGGCCGCAGGCCCGGCCGGGCGAGCAATCGTCGCAGCAGCGTGCTGGGGCGCGCCGGCTGCTCCATTCGCACAGGTTTAGGCTCGATCCACGAGAAGACATCGCCCTGGTTCTGATCCACGCGCAGGAGCACCGCCTTGCGATTCGGATCGCCGAGGTTCAGGTTCGCGCCAACCAGTCGCTCGACGACAACCGGTTCTTCGAGATCGACCGCACGAATGAACTCGCCATAGCGCTGGAGGCGCTGGTGCTCGCGCGCCACGCCCGCCTCCAGCCGCTTCTCCTGCCAGTGCAGATCCGCCAGGTCGTCCCGGGCCGGCAACAGCACGACCATCGCCAGCATGGCGAGCCCCGACAGCAGGTACAACCAGCCGGAATCGACAAGGGCGCGACGATAGCTCATCAAAGCATGTATCGGCTTGGGCGCGGCTTTCTCGCCACATCAGCGCGCTTCACTCCCCTCACTTCGCCTCCACCTCGCGCTTCATCTCGCGCACCAGCCGCCGACGCCGGCGATGCGAATGCAGCGTCGCGGGCAGCAGTCGCACCGCCTGCACGAGGCCCAACAGCCGCGGCACCGGATCGAGTTCATAGCCCTGGCGCTGCAACTCCTTCCCCGCAATGAGCTGAAAGAGCGCGATCTCCGGACGCGACAGCGACTCGCGATAGCGGCTGATGCGGGCGCTCGTGACCGGCTCCAGGGTGCGAGCCTTGTGTTTCTCGCGCCTGGCGAAACCCGTGTCAGAGCGTTTGTGATGCTCGAGCAGATCGGGCGTAAACTCTTCGCCGAGAAACTCGCACAGCCGCCTCAACTCCGGCTCGGGGTGCGTGACGAGATCTTCGTAGCGCACGCTGGTGTAGCGCTCGGCGGGGAAGCGCTGCGCGTAGCTGCGATGCAGCGCCTGGTCGCGTCGCCAACTGATCGCCACGCGCAGCACGTTCGACTTCCACGCCTGGGCCTGGCTGATCGAGACATCTCGGCCGTCGCGAATGATCGTGATGACCTTGCCGTCGGGAAACGCTTCGAGCAACTCGGGGACATAGAGCAGGTGCGGCGGGGACTTCTCACCGATCCGCCGACAACCCTCGCGACGCTCTTGGACATGGGCGAGCAGGGCGTCGAACATGGCGGCGTAGGAGCGCTCGCCCGCCTCCCACCGGGCGCACAGGGCAGACTCGTCGAGCGGCACTTCGCTCTCCCGCGCGGTCTTGAGGATGGATTCCACGGCGAGTCGAAAGCCACGCTCCGTCGAGAGCGACCCGAAGCTGCCGGCCCGGCCCTTGCTGGCGGGCCAGAACTTCGTCTCCGGCGGAATGTACACGCCGGGAATCGACATGAGCATCGCCTGCAGCAGCGTCGTGCCGGAGCGGGGGGAGCCGACGATGAAGAAGGGCCGCGTGGTCTGCATGAGCGGGTCGCCAGACAGGGAAGCGGCAGCATACGTAGATCGAAAGGGCTGTGCTTCAACTTGGGCCGGGCCAGACGAGCACAGCGGGAGGGGGCTGAACATCTTCCGGCCCTGCGTGACTGCTCCCCAGGATGCGGTAGTTCATCGCGGCTGCGCCCGCACATCTGGTGGGCCAGGTCCAGGTTGTCGTCCGATAGTTCCGAGCCGTGCTCGCTGCGATCCTCGGCCGGGGCCGGAAATATGCGCACAAAACCCGCACAAACCGCTTGCATACGGCCGATGTCCGGGTATCATCTACCGAACAGAAAAGTGCGGCGGAAGTTGTTCCGCCGCGGCGCTGGGAGCCGAGATTCTCTGAGCCAGTCGTACGAGATGTTGTGTGAGGCTACGAAGAATCCTCCAGATGTGATGAGCCCGGTTGGAGATCGGGACGGTTCCCAGGGCAAGAGAAGGTCAGGATCGGCCACGCCGGAGGCAACGGTCGCTTCGCTCCAAGGAAGGCAAGAGCTGCATGGAGTCCACGCCGCTGCTTCAACTCGGTCCGGGCGGGAGCTACACCCGCCGCTATCTTGGTGATGCCGCCACCGGTGGCCTCGTCCCCGCGCCGCCGGCGCAGGAGGGGGTCGACGCTCGCTCAGGCGGCTCGGGCGGGATGGCGGGTCTGTTGCTCCGCCGCAGACGCAAGGATCGACGCCAGGAGACCGCAAGGCAGCAGGACCGTTACCAGCCGACGATGCGGAGCGAGACCGAAGCATCGGGACGCGCGGCCCGGGATGCCTCAGCGGTGACAGCGGCGCAGCACGTCGGGCGCGGCCTGGCGGCGCGCGGCCGTGGCAGCCATGCCGACTCGGCGCCCCCAGCCGAGGCCGGCGGCGATGCGGTCGAGTTGTCGCGCCTGGCGACGACAGCCGCGACGCTCCTCGCTGTGGAGCAACTCCTGACCGTCCAGACCCGGTCGCTGTCCGCCGTGCGGGAGGCGCTGCCCGGCGTGGGGCTGCAGGCCCGTTGCCCGTCAGGCGAGGGAACCCATCGCTCACGCAAGGAGAGATTCGCACTTGAACCTCACACCCAAGCAACTCAAGATTCTCCAGCTCATTCGCGACAGCCGGCTGACCCGGGGCTATTCCCCGACGATGCAGGAACTCGCCGACGAGATCGGCGTCAGCAAGGTCACGGTCTTCGAGCACGTCGA